>QGVC01000007.1 GCA_003242645.1 Pseudomonadota bacterium | reverse complement strand
CTTTCAGTGGAACAATTCGGAGAGGGCAATGGCCAAACCCGTTTCCCACCCGCCCAAGCCGAGGCCCCGGCGTGTCATGGCCTGTCCACGGCAGAGGTCTTGGAGTATCTAGCCCCCGACGCCAGCGGACTTTCCACCGAAGAAGCGCAGCGGCGCCTGGAGATGCACGGTCCGAACCTGCTTCCTGTGCAGGCCCGCCGATCGGCACTGACGCGGTTCCTGCTGCAATTTCACAACCTTCTCATCTACATCATGATCGCGGGGGCCGTCGTCACGGCGCTTCTCGGCCAATGGGTCGATACGACCGTGATCCTCGGCGTCGTGCTGGCCATTGCAATTGTCGGATTCGTTCAGGAAGGCCGCGCGGAGCAGGCCATAGATGCGGTGCGGAAGGTCCTCGCACCCGAAGCGACGGTCATCCGCGATGGTTGCCGGGTGAGGCTGCCAGCAGACCAGCTGGTCCCTGGCGACATCGTGCTATTACGCTCCGGCGACAAGGTGCCCGCTGACCTCAGGTTGGTGCGGGCGCGCAACCTCCAGATCCAGGAAGCTGCGCTTACCGGCGAGTCGCTGCCGGTCTCCAAGCAGGTGGCACCGGTACCCGCTGACACGACCCTCGGCGATCGGGCCTCGATGGCCTACTCCGCTACGATCGTCACGTACGGCCAAGGGACTGGCATCGTCGTTGCGACGGGTCCCAACACCGAGATCGGAAAAATCAGCGGCAAGCTGGCCAGCATCGAAGCCCTGAAAACCCCGCTGCTGCGCCGGCTCGATCACCTTGGCCGCTGGCTCAGCGCGATCATCATCGCGGCAGCGGTAGCCACATTCGCCTTCGGCATTCTTGTCCGCGAGTTCCCATTCGGCGAGATGTTTCTGGCGGCCGTGAGCCTCGCGGTTTCTGCAATCCCCGAGGGCTTGCCTGCCGTTCTGACGATCGCACTCGCGATCGGCGTGCAGCGCATGGCGGCTCAGAACGCCATCATCCGACGCCTTCCTGCCGTCGAGACCCTAGGGTCAGCCACAGTCATTTGCTCCGACAAAACTGGCACGCTGACCCGCAACGAGCTGACGGCGAGAACCGTGCTGCTGCCTGACTGGGATATTTTCGTCGAGGGGGTCGGCTATGAGCCGGAGGGCCAGTTCCTCCAGTATGGCCAGCCGATCCTGCCGGAGGAGGACGAAGACCTTCTTACAACGTTACGCGCGGGGCTCCTGTGTAGCGACGCAACCATTCAGAAGAAGGACGACGGGTGGGCCGTCGTAGGCGATCCGATCGAAGGTGCGCTCGTGGTCGCAGCCGCCAAGGCTGGGCTCGATCAGGACGCAGAGGGGCAGGCCTATCCTCGGCTAGACACGATCCCGTTCGAGTCCGAGCACGCCTACATGGCGACGCTGCATGAAGGCAGGAATGGCGAACGCTTCATCATCGCCAAGGGTGCTCCTGAGCGCATTTTGGATATGTGCAAGGCCGAGCGGTCGCAGGGCCGGGAGCAACCGATAGACATTGTTCGTTGGCATGAACGCTTGGACCGCCTGGCTGCTCAGGGTCAGCGGTTGCTGGCCGTTGCCATGAAAGAGGCCGCGCCGGACGTGAGCGATATCGATCACCCGGATACCCAAAACGGGTTCGTTCTGCTCGGCGTCTTCGGCTTCATCGACCCACCGCGGACCGAGGCGATCCGCGCCGTCGAGGAATGCTACAACGCCGGCATCACTGTGAAAATGATTACCGGCGATCACGCCAGCACCGCCCGCGCCATCGCGAGAGAGCTTGGTATTCCGACAGCCGCCGGTGTCATGACCGGCAAGGACATCGACCAGATCAGCGACGAGGAGCTCCGCAAAGCCGCGCGAGACGTTCATGTGTTTGCCCGGGCCAGCCCGGAGCACAAACTTCGCCTGGTCCAGGCCATTCAAGCAGAGGGGCACGTCGTCGCCATGACAGGCGATGGCGTAAATGATGCGCCGGCGCTGAAGCGGGCTGATATCGGCATCGCGATGGGATTGAAGGGCACGGAGGCTGCGAAGGAAGCTTCCGAAATGGTGCTTGCAGACGACAACTTCGCCACCATTGCCGCCGCCGTACGCGAAGGCCGTGTCGTCTACGACAACCTGCAAAAGGCCATCATTCACATGCTGCCGACGAATGGCGGCGAGGTGCTGACGGTTATTGCGGCCATTCTTCTTGGTTATCACCTCCCGATGACGCCGGTCCAAATTCTTTGGGTCAATCTCGTGACCTCGGCGGCGTTGACACTGACGCTGGGTTTCGAGCGGGCGGAGAGAGATGTGATGGCGCGCCCGCCCAGGTCGGCCTCCGAGCCCATCATCACGGGATTTGGTCTATGGCGGATGATCCTGGTGTCACTGCTGATGGCAGGGCCGGCGTTCGGCTTATTCGTATACGACTTGTCCCGAGGGGCGGATCTGGATGAGGCACGGACGATCGTCATCAACCTGATCGTCATGGCCGAAGCCTTTTATCTCTTCAATGCTCGCTATCTCAGGGAAAGCTCGTTCAACTTTGCGGGTATATTTGGCAGCCAGCCAGTGCTCATCGGTTTCAGCGTGGCGGTGCTTCTGCAGATGGCAGTGACCTATCTACCGCCGATGCAATTCTTGTTCGGCACCACGAGCCTGGGTCTCATGGAGTGGGCGCGCATCATCGCGATCTGCTTCGCGATCTTCTGCATCGTCGAGCTGGAAAAGGCCGTGCGGAGACTTTGGTTGAATCGAAAAAGCGTGGCCCGCAACAAGCACTCAGTTGCCTAGCCAAAAATGTAACGCCCCGGAGAGATCGGTCGCTTACTCTCCGGGGCATACACCCCGCTGCCTTTCGTGCGATCAACCGACAGACGCCTACATAATTCGCAAGCGCTTGCTTGGTTCCATTGTCCGCATAAAGAGAATAAGGAGAGCGGCAGTTTTGCAACACGTGCTCACGCTGGTTGCTGCTGCATAAACTCTTCCAACGCTGCGCGAAGCGCAAACGTCGGCATAACGGACTCGCGCTTGACCACGTCAAAGAACACCGAAGTTACTTCGGATGTCGCAGCGCAAACCTCCTCACCGGCCATGAACACTGCGTGATGCAGCGTGAATGACTTGTTTCCCAGCCGGGCTATGCGCGTTCCAATCTCGACGTTTCCGGGAAAGTGCAACTCGTTGAGGTAGTCGATGACGAGGCGGGCGATGACAATCTCGAAATTCGGCCCGCCTTTGCTCTTCAGCAGCGGGTAAACGAGGCCGACTCTCGCCTGCTCGAGGTACGCGGCCATCGCAACATTGTTGATGTGCCCCAAAGGATCCTGATCGCAATAGCGGATGGAGACCGTCGTCCAGTGATTATAGCGGTCGCGCGTCCGTGGCGGCGCCGGAGTGGGTTCTTGTGCCATTTGAGACGATCGACTTAACTTGATATCGGGCGGGTACTCTTTCGGCCTATCAGTTCGACAGGCGTGGAAGGAAGCGATTGAGAACGAAGGGGTTCGGCCTCAAATCACCTCCTCCGATTTGTCGTCCGTTTCGCCATAGCGGCGCAGAATGGCCGGACGCGTGCCGGCGTAAACCTTGTCCAGTCCCGCTGCGATCTTCGCATTTTCGCGTTCGAACAGGCTGTTGCCGTCGAGATCGCTTTCAACGAGGAATGGCCCGAAATTCTCGACCTCGAGCACCCAGATCGCTTGGGCGAGACCTAGTTCCTCGAGCCAATGCACGCCAGCAACGCGTTTGATTCCTCGGCCGAGCAATGCACCCGTGCCGTAGCCGACCGTTGTAAGGTAGATAGCGTTGTTGGGCACGAACGAGCGTTTGTAGGTCTCGCTCGTCATCCCACCCTTTCCGATGACGATGTTTATGCCGGAAAGTTTGAACCAGCCATCCAGCCACTTGGCGAACCTGAAGGACGCCGTCGCCGTCACCGCCCCGACCGTGTAGCTGCCATCGGGCTCGACTGTGGCCGCGGGCGAGCAATGGAAGTTGGCGCTGCCCAGCTCGGCGGGCGATGCGGGCAGGCCATATCCATCTTCGACGGCCCTCTTGTAGACCCCCTCACGTGCGGTGAAGATGCGGCCGGTGAGATAGGCCACCGTACCGATCTCCAGCTTCCGCAGCTCGTCCGTGGAGGCCGGCAGGTTCAGGTGAACGGTTTTGAGGCTCGAAGTCGTAGCTGTCATCAGTGCGGTTTCGCCTCCGTGAGACTGATTGCCTCCGCTCAGTCAAACACGATCACACCCCGTGCCACACTGCCGGAAGTCAGAAGCCGGAAACCTTCATTGATCTCCTCGAAGCGGTAAGTCCGGCTAATGAGATCATCGAGATTCAGGCGCCCCTCCATGCTCATGTCGGCAAGGATGCCGAAATCGATGTTTGGCCGCACTGAGCCGTAATAGGTCCCGGTGATCTTCTTCTCCATGTAGACCATGTTCATCAGCCCGATCGCCGCCGTGGCAGTGGAGGCAGGAATGCCGACCAACACCGCGTGGCCACCGGGAGCCACCGCATCGACGGCCTGCGCCGCCGTTTGCGAACCACCGATGGCATCGAAGGCGTACTCTACTCCGAAGCCGCCGGTCAGATCGCGGACGCATTTCACCACGTCTTCTTCCCGTGCGTTGATCGGGGGGGCCGCACCGAAATGCTGGCCATACGGCAGTTTGTTGTCGAGCAGAGCGGCGGCGATGATCACCCGCGCCCCGGCCAGTTGCGCCCCTTGCACAACGTTGAGGCCCACTCCGCCACAGCCGATGACGAGCACAGAAGAGCCGGCGGGCACTTGTGCGTGACGAACCACAGCACCGACGCCCGTAGCGACACTGCAGCCGATGATCGCAGCATGCGTCCACGGAAGATCCTCTCGGATCGGCACGAGCTGCTCAGCCGGGCAGACGACGTACTCGGAGAAGGTGCCGATCCGGGCCATGACGTTGACCGGCTCACCATTGAGCTTCAGGCGTGAGGTGCCGTCGTGCATCCGCCAGCGAGGCGTGTCGTTATGGCCGGAGCACAGTACGGTGCGCCCCTGTGAGCAGTATGGGCAATGTCCGCAATGTGGGCGGAAGGAGAAGATGACGTGCTGCCCAACGCGCAGATTGGTCACCCCAGGGCCAAGCTCCACGACCTCCCCTGCCGCCTCATGACCCGGCACAATCGGTAATGGCAACGGCCAGTCGCCATTCATGATGTGCCAGTCGCTCATGCAGATGCCGGTGGCCTTCACCTTGACGCGGGCCTCACCGGCCTTTGGCCCCTCCTGCTCCAGATCGAGAATTTCGAGTGGCTTATTGACCTCGGTTAGAACTGCAGCGCGCATTGGGTCGCTCCTCCCGTTTCCGGAATGTTGTCACATTACGCCGCTCCGGCTACCAGCGCCAACTGCAAACCCGCCCTAAACTCCGAGAGAGCGGAAGCTAAGATGCTCAGCGCTGGGGCACTTGGCGCTATTCCGCCGCCTCGACTTGCTCCGGCCGCTCCCATTCGACCGTTGCCCGCCGAGAGTAATCGGTGAACCACATCGGATCGGTGCGGAACTCAGCGCGACCACCGGGATAAATGCGCGCCGTCGCGCGGCGTGATGAGAGGCAGAACATGTGCACGCTCATCGGCATGCCGCCCGTGTGGCAGTAGCCGACCTCGATGTGGCAGGCGACAACCATCGACGAGCCCATGAAGCCCATCGCGCCCATGCCGATCGAATTGCCAAGCTCTTTCAGCTCTTCTTCGAGCGCCGCGATTTTCGGATCCGGATTGTGTGAGCCGACCGTTCGCAGGCAGGCCGCCTGCTTGCCGAGGACCATGCAGGTGTCTTTCGATCCGCCGAGGCCGATCCCGACGATTGCCGGCTGACAGGCGAGGCCGCGTTTGCCGAAGGCGACGAGGGTGTCGAGATAGAATCGTTTGATGCCTTCGATCCCATCGCCGGGAAACAGCATGCGGTAGTCCGAACCGAACAGGCCGCCCTTGTGCACCGTGGTAAGGTCGATCCAGTCGGCATCGGGGTGAAACGAGTATTCGATTTCCGGCGCGTTGATGCCGACGTTGTTGTTGTGGTCCGTCCGCCAGAGCGGATGCACGCGATTGGGCCGCAGGGGCACATCGTGCGTGGCTTTCGCGGTGGCACGGCGCAACGCAGCCTCGAGCGCGACCGGCCCGCCTTCGATGCGCGCCTCATTGCCGATTTTCACGTACCAGCGCGGGCAGCCCGTATCGCCGCACATCGCGCGCCGGTCCTGCTTGGCCGCCTCGTAATTCTCGAGCATGGCCTTGATGACGAAGGCCGACAGGTCGCCCTTCTCCGTATCGGCGCACTTGCGCAATCCTTCGAGGTAATCCTCCGGAATCTCGATGGCCGCCTTGGCCATGAGCTGCTCGGCAGTGGATTGGATGGACGCGAGGGGGATCATGTGCGGGTCACCCACGGTTTTTCGGAGATTTCTGAGACATTAGCGCCGCATCGATGTCAATTCCACACCAAGCGCACTTGCGTGTTGTGAGTTGGATCCCGGCGACGAGCGCCGGGATGACTTGAATTTGCACTTCACCCGGCCAAGCGAAAGAAAGGGTTATCCCGGGCCTTGTGCCCGGGATCCAACGTGCCACAATCTCTGCCACCGGATTTGCGGCCCGAAATGCGCACCTACTACACGTATATTCTCGCCAGCAGACCTCGCGGAACGCTCTACATCGGGGTCACCAATGGCCTCATTCGCAGAGTGCATCAACACAGGACCGGAACAGCGTCCAGCTTCACGCGGAAGTATCGCGTACACAGACTCGTTTGGTTCGAGGCCTTCTCGTCTGCCAAAGAGGCGATTCAGCGTGAAAAGACCATGAAGGAGTGGCCGCGTGCGTGGAAAATAAACCTGATCGAGCGCACCAATCCGCATTGGATCGACCTGTTTCCTTCCCTACCGGGAGCGACTTTGATCTCCCAGAATAAGAGTTGAGCAATCTTCGATGCCCGATCTGCGGCTTCGAACGCGAGAATGTGGATAGTTGGATCCCGGCGACAAGCGCCGGGATGACATTAAAGTTGAGCTTCAGCCGGCCAATCCAAACGACGGGTCATCCCGGGCCTTGTGCCCGGGATCCAGAGTGCCACAAGCTCTGGAGGCGAATACGATGCGAAATGTGCACCTACATTCTGGCCGGTAGCGAGCTTGTTTTCCCCAGAGAAGCGTTGGCCATCGTTGACGCGCAGATCTGCAGCCTCCCCCCTTGAGAATGCGGAGAGCTGGATCCCGGCGACAAGCGCCGGGATGACGCTGAATTTGGGCTTCAACCTGCCAAGTCAAACGACGGGTCATCCCGGGCCTTGTGCCCGGGATCCAAGTCTCAGCAAACGCTTCCGCCGGCAGTTTGGCACGACGCCTTCGCCGCGCCATCGTTGCGTTCGCGGAACGATGGATTCCCGCGACAGGCCCGGAATGACGTTTGTCGATTATTCGGCCGCCCACATCTCCTCGAGCAGCGTTTCGCCCGGCCGGACGATTGTGAAGGCGACAGGCTCCTCCGTGATTTCGACCTGGCCATCGCGCAGAGAGGCAACGGTATAGGTAGAGGTGGCAAGGTCACCCTCGTCCGGAAAGTCCTCGCGGTAGTGGGCGCCGCGGGAATTCTCGCGCTTCAAGGCCGCCCTTGCGATCACCTTGGAGACGGTGATCTGGCTATCGAGGTTCAACCAATCCTGCCAAGTCAAATTGAAAGCGCGGTCACCGTCCCGCAGACCTGTTGCCTGCAGCTCCTCGTCGATCTCATCGAGCGCCGCTATGGCACGCTCCAGCCCCGCGCGATTGCGGATCACGCCAACGTCGTCCCACATCAAATTAAGCAAACGCTCACGCAGGCGATTGAGATCGCCGGGGCGCTTCTCGAACGGCCTCGTCGCCCGCGCCATTGCGGCCTTGATCGCCTCTTCATCTGGCGCGCGCCAATGAGGATTGCGGGCGATGAACCCTGGCATCGTATCCCCCGCGATCCCGCCAAACACAGTCGAGTTCGCGACGCCGTTGCCGCCGAGCCGGTTGGCGCCGTGCACGCCGCCAGCATCCTCGCCGGCTACGAAAAGGCCCGGCAGCTCGGTCGATGTGTCCGTCTTGCAAATCACCCCGCCCATCAGATAGTGCGCTGTCGGCACCACCTCGACGAGGCCGCCGGCAAGATCGAAACCACAGTCGGCGCAGCGCTCGACCATGCCCTTGAACTGCTTGCGCACGTTTTCCGGCCCGAGATGGCTCATCTTGATGTACACGCCGCCATTCGGTGACGTGCAGCCCGCACGCATTTCGGCATAGATCGCCTGGCTGACCTTGTCGCGCGTCGCCCGCTCGGCCTTCGGGTCGACGTTCAGCATGAAGCGCTCCATGTTGCCGTTGAGCAGGTGCCCGCCGGCGCCGCGCAGCCCCTCCTCGAGCACCGTGCCGGTCATGCGCGTATCGGGCCCGGCCAGCAGTCCCGTCGGATGGAACTGGACCATCTCCATGTCGCGCAAGCGGAGGCCCGCCCGCAGCGCCATGGCGAGGCCGTCCATGCTCTTGTCGCCCGACGGCGTGTGGTAGCGATACATGGTCGGTCCGCCGCCGGTCGCCAGCAGCACCGCTTTCGCCTCGACGAAGAGGAACGTGCCTGTACGAATGTCGAGCAAAAGCACGCCGGCAATCGAATGACCCGCCTTATCCTTGATGAGTGCGATAGCGCGGTGCTCCTCGAGCCGCTGAATCGGCCGCGCCCAGACCTGCTCCATCAGGCGGTTGATGATCTCGATGCCGGTGAGATCACCCTTGTGCACCGTGCGGTCGAAGGTCTGGCCGGCGAAGGCTTTGCCGTGCAGCGAGCCATCAGGATTACGGTCGAAGAAGCAGCCGATCTCGTTTTCGAGCTCACGCACACGCTCGATGGCCTTCGTCACCAGCGTCCAGGCGAGATCCTGGTTGGGAAGCCACTTGCCACCCTCGATGGTGTCCATGAAATGGCGCTCGACCGAGTCGCCTTTATGCAGGGCAACGTTGTATCCGCCCTGGACCATCCGTGTGCAGCCGGACTTTCCGAGCAAACCTTTCGTCGCGATCGTGATGGTCGCGTGTGGCGCCGCCTGATGAGCGTGGAGCGCTGCGAACAGCCCTGCTCCGCCGGAGCCGAGGATCAGAATGTCAGTTCTCATCCGTTCGAGCATGGGCGCCTCAGAAGACTCGGACCAGGAAAATGAATGCGAGAAGCACAGCAGCGGCGCCGATGGCGGCAGCAACGATTTTCTGGACGGGCCGCCAACCGACGGTCTCGATGTAGAGAATGCGCAGACCGCCGAGCAGATGAATGGTCAGTAGAAAGACGAGACCGGACTCGGCGAGCTTCACTACCGGCTGCTCCGTCCACGCCAGGAAGCTGTCGAGACGCGCCTCACCCTCGATTGCCAGGCCCAGTGCCAGAAAGTGAAGCGGCAAGAAGCAAGCGAGAGCGATGCCGGAAAGGCGGTGCACCAGAGCCGCGATCCAAAGCCCCTGGCGACGGTGCGCCGTCGTGCGCCGCGTTTCGACCGGGATGCTCATGGCATCACCACCGCAATGACCGCTCGCCACCCGAGCACGAGGAGCAGCAAGCCGAAGCCCCACATGATGCCATCGAGCGCACGTGCCCGCAGTGCCGTCCACTCCCGAAGGACTGAACGAACTCCAATCGCGCCGTGAATGGCGGCGAGAGCGACGAAGACGCCATAGAACACCGCCCATCCGAGACTGCCGCGTGTCCGACCGAGGATCTCTGCTGCTGAAAGGCCGTTGGCGGTTGCGTAGAAGATGATGATCAAGTGCACCACGATCAGCGGCACCATGAGTGCCGCACTCAGGCGCTGGAGGGCATAGAGGCGGAAGTTCATGATGCGAGCCTCCGGGCAGCGGAGGGACTTGGAGCGTCACTAACGGTCATCCCGGCGCTTGTCGCCGGGATCCACCGATCCGCAAACGCATCGGCTGCGCAGCTGAGGCGGCGTGCCAAACTGCCGAAGAAGGTGCTGGCTGAGACTTGGATCCCGGGCACAAGGCCCGGGATGACCCATCGTTTGGCTTGACGGTTGAAGCTCAAATTTGACGTCATCCCGGCGCTTGTCGCCGGGATCCAACGATCCGCGAATGCAACGCTAGCGAGGCGAAGGCGGCGTGCCAAACTGCCAGCGAAGGAGTTTGCTGAGACTTGGATCCCGGGCACAAGGCCCGGGATGACCCGTCGTTGGCCGTTGAAGCTCAAATTTAACGTCATCCCGGCGCTTGTCGCCGGGATCCAACGATCCGCGAATGCAACGGTAGCGGGGCGAAGGCGGCGTGCCAAACTGCCGGTGAAAGAGTTTGCTGACACTTGGATCCCGGGCACAAGGCCCGGGATGATCGTTGGCGCGGGTGTAATCGCACCTGTCGTTCCGGACAACATCACAGCTCCCCCCGCAAATACGCCATCATCGCGCGTCGCTTGAGGCCAGCAATAGAGGCCGTTGGGTTGAGCGACTTGGGGCAGAGCTCCGCGCAGGACTGGTGGGAGTGACAGCTCTGGCAGCCGCCTTCGGCCGCGATAGCTTTCAGCCGCTCCGACTGCCCCGCATCGCGAACGTCGTTGACCAGCGTCCAGGCGCGATTGAGAGCTGCCGGGCCGAGATAATCCTCATTCCAGCGCACCGTATCGCACGCCGCAAAGCATACGGCGCAGTTGATGCACTCGATCGCCTCGTCGGCGGCGACGCGCTCCGGGCTTAGAGGTGAAATAGTCTCTACCGGATCATCCCTGGTCCGGGACGGCACGAAGCGCCCCTTGGCCTCCTGCCATTTCTCGAAGAACCGGCGCATGTCGGTCGCCAAGTCCTTGATCACCGGCAAGTTGGCCAATGGAGCAATTTCCAGCCTGCCATTCTCAACCACCCGGGAAACGTGTGTCCGGCATGTCCAGCGCGGCTTGCCGTTGACCGTCATGGCGCATGAGCCGCACATGCCAACCCGGCAGGCGAAGCGATAGGCCAGCGTGGGGTCGACGTTTCGCTGAACCCAGGTGACGACGTCGAGGACGGTCTGGCTTTCGCGCAGCGGGACGATGAAGCGCTGGTAGTAGCCTTCCTCTCGGCCTCGCCAGATCAGCACCTCGATGGATTGACCGGCAGCCTTGGCGGCAGGTGCGCTCGTTGGCATTCCTTCCCCTCTACTTCTGTATTGTTCTGCTCCTGGCCGCTGCTGCTCGCCACACGGAAAGCTTGTCAGCGGACCGTCACGAGCACCCGCTGCACGGCATTATTACCAAACCCGCCGCTGTCCCAGACTGGATCGAGAGGTTGCACGTTCCCGTTCTCATCGGTCGCCCGGCAGACCAATTCATGCTCACCGGGTTGTGCATCCCACGTGAAGCGCCAACCGCGCCATGCATACCTGCCGGAGACCGGCTCGAGCGTCGCCTCCTGCCATTCGCCATCGATACCGACCTCGACCTTGGCCACCTGCACTCCGCCACCGGACCACGCCCGGCCGAATAGCTCCACAGGGCCGCGATCAACCAACCGCCGCCGGGTATACCAATCCGGAATTCCAGGCGGAACCATGAGCGACTTCACGCGGATATGCGTGACCGGCGTGCCGGGGTCGCCACTGTACTGGCGATAAACATACGTCCCCACCTGCTGGTAGCCGTCGAACGGGCGGTCCAGCACCTCGATGCGATTGAGCCACTTCACGCTCGCCATGCCGTACCAGCCCGGCACGACGAGCCGGAGGGGAAAACCGTGCTGCGGCAGAAGCGGCTCGCCGTTCATCGTGTGGGCGAGGATGACGTCGTCCGACATTGCGACGTCAACCGTGAGACTCCTGCCGTAGTCGTGCTCGATGCCAGCGTCGAAGCCTCGGTCAGCCCCGAAGAAGGCGACCTCGACGGCATCTGGCGCCAACCCGGCGCGATCAAGCAGGTAATGCAGCGGCGCGCCCGTCCATTCCGCCGTGCTGACCGCCCCATGTTCCCACGGCTGGCTTTGCCAGCGGGGGGTGAGCTTGGCACGGCCGTTCCCCGCGCATTCGAGGGTCACCCTCACTGTCTTCTGCGGCAGCTGTCTTATCTCGGCTAGGGAGACCTCAAGCGGCACCCTCACCCTGCCGCCGACCTTGACCCTCCAGTTGGCCGCGGAGGTCACGTATGGGATGTCGAAGTGGATGAGGAGGTAATGGAGTCCAGCCGGCGTCAGGTCATAGCGCAGTGCCTCGAGCGGAAGGCCCGAGTTTCTGTTCGCGAGCGCGACCTCCTCGCGCTTAAAGTCGCCTTCGATGTGGGGCCTCTTCTCGGGGCGGAAGAACGGGTGGGCGCTCGTAGTCATCCGGCAATCTCGCGTCTCGTGATCCGATCTGCGGACAACACTAACAAGCAGTCAGCAACGGTGAAAGCTCAACCGGGGTCCGGCTTAAGACTGACAGGAACATCGCTTATTGAGATGGTTGATATAGTCGTCGTCTGCTAGACGACTTCATTGGCGGGGGCGGGCACGCCTGATAGACATAATAACATCTGGTTTCGAGTCCATTGGACACAACAAACGGAACCGGGGGGACCACGGATGACAACGAACGCGGCGGCGCTGCGCAACGGACATACGTCGACGGAGCGTGGCAGGGAGACGCCGCGAGCAAGCCGTCGCAATCAGCGAACCAAGAAGGTCATAGATCTGGCGGATCGCGCTGTAGCCAGCGGCGTCCGCACCGTCGAAATCGAGGCTCAGGGCTTATCCCTGCTCGCCGAGGCCCTCAAGCGCGACTTGGCCAGCAGCTTTGTCGAGGCGGTTCGGATCATATCCGAGGCGCGCGGGCGGGTCATCGTGACCGGCATCGGCAAGAGCGGCCACGTCGGCCAGAAGCTGGCGGCGACCTTTGCCTCGACCGGGACACCGGCGTTCTTCGTTCACCCCAGCGAAGCCTCCCACGGCGACCTCGGCATGATCACCAACGACGACGTGGTCGTCGCGCTGTCCTGGTCCGGGGAGACAGTCGAGCTCAAGAACATCGTCACGTACTCACGACGGTTCCGCGTGCCATTGATCGCCATCACCTCGCGCAGAGATTCGGCGCTGGGCCGTTCGTCTGACGTTGTTCTCGAGCTACCTCGGGCGAAGGAGGCATGCCCGCACGGCCTGGCGCCTACCACGTCCACGACCATGCAGCTCGCCCTCGGGGACTGCCTCGCCATTGCACTGTTGGAGGCCAAGGGCTTCACCGCTCAGGATTTCAAGATTTTCCACCCCGGCGGATCTCTCGGAGCGCAGCTCAAGTACGTCGCCGACATCATGCACAAAGGTGATCGGCTGCCGCTCGCCTCTGAGGACGAGATCATGAGCGCGGCCCTTGTGACCATGACCCAAAAGAGCTTCGGCTGTCTTGGTGTCGTGGATCCCAAAGGGAAGCTCGTCGGCATCGTGACCGACGGGGACCTGCGCCGGCACATGGGCGAGGGCCTGCTGAACGCAAAGACCAGCGATATCATGACGCGCAACCCCAAGACCGTCACGCCGGACACGCTCGCGTCTGCAGCGCTCGAGCTGATCAATGCGGCGCGGATCACTGCTTTGTTCGTGGTGGAGAAGGGGAAGCCGGTCGGCATCGTCCACGTGCACGACCTGCTAAGGATCGGCGTGGCCTGAGCGAATGGCCTGCCGCGAATTACGGATCGCTCCGCAGCTGCCCAGCGGCTCTCTTTGATGCCATTCGACGGGTGTTCTTCCGGGTTCTGACCGGCGTGTTCCTGGGCCAATGAAAAACGGCCCGGCGTTGGTATGTGCCGGACCGTTCTGACATTCTTCAAAATCGAAAGGAAACTGTTTTAGGCGGCCTTGACGGCGGGACTTGCCTCCTCGCCATCAGCTTCGGCATCGGCCGCTTCAGCCTCTGCCTCAGCTTCTGCCTGACGGCGGCCGCGAGCGCTCTTCGCGAGAACCTCCGTGATCCGCTGCACGGCGGTCTGCTCGTCCAGCTTCTCGACGGCAGCAATCTCGCGGGCCATGCGGTCGAGGGCTGCCTCATAAAGCTGCCGCTCGGAGTACGACTGCTCCGGCTGCGTCTCCGACCGGTAGAGGTCGCGCACAACCTCCGCGATAGCCACCAGATCGCCAGAGTTGATCTTCGCCTCGTACTCCTGCGCGCGGCGGCTCCACATCGTCCGCTTGATCCTCGCGCGGCCCTTGAGGGTATCCATGGCCTTCTTGATGACGTCCTCGCTCGCCAGCTTCCGCATCCCGACGCTCTGCAGCTTGCTGGTCGGCACGCGAAGCGTCATCTTGTCCTTCTCGAACGTGATGACGAACAGCTCGAGCTTCATCCCGGCAATTTCCTGCTCCTCGATGCCGACGATGCGCCCGACGCCGTGCGTCGGATAAACGACGTATTCGTTCGTCTTGAAGCCGTGACGCGAATTCACCGGCTTCTTTTCAGCCTGGCTTTCAGGCTTGTTTGCAGCCTGAGTCTCAGCCTTTGCCTCACGCGCTTTGGTAGCAACAGCCTCACGCGCAGGTGTAGCAACATCCTTGGCCGCAACCGGAGCCGATATCTTAGGCTGGGCCGGTTTTGCCATGGCCGCAGTTGCTGCCTTCTGCTGGGTCGTGGATGTTGCCTTCTGCTGCGGCGTGGAAGGTGCCACCTTCACGCTCGCCTTTTGAGCGGCCTTGGCTGTTGTTTTTTCGGTAGCCTTGGCTGTCGTAGCGGAAGTTGTAGTTTTTGGAGTCGTTTTTTCGACTGCCGCTGTTTTGCTTTTCACTGCAGTTTTGCTGGACAATTTTCTTTCACTCGTTGTTGACGTCTTTGTTGAAACAGCACCTGCGTTTAGAGCTTTTGTTGCAGCGGGCTTCTTGGACGAAGGCTTGCTAGCCATCGGCTTTTTTTCTGCAGCTTTCCGAGTGCGTTGGGTCGCTACAGACTTGACCACCGTCGTCCTGACACTCCCCCTGCCGCCTTCCGTTTTCTTGACAGCCACCTTCGTCTTCTCAGCCATACTCTGATCTCACTCTTTCGTGATCCACGCCCCGCCCAACCACAAGCTGAGCGGGCTTCCCGCCCTCGATGAGGGCATGGTGACAAGATCCAGTTGCCGACACGTTAGTCGGCGAGAGCGTGCTTGATATGCTATGGCCCCTGGGCGGGGCACAGCCTGCCTTTCAGCTTCGGTGACTTGGTTGGCGGCCCGCGCAACAAGTCTTCCAATTTAAGACACTGCAGCGCGGCTCGGGTCATCCAGGCAAATACGACGCAAGGCCGGCCGACCGGACTCTGCGTTCCCCATCCGTTTCAGCTACGCTACAACGAGACGAGGATATAACATATTTTTCACAAAAAAAGAAGGGCCCAAAGGTTAACGCCAGCGGCGCAACCTATTTCTACCCCTTTCGGAGAATCTGGACTTTAGCCCTACTTGGGTACCAGTTTCGGGTGTTGAGCGTTTACCTGCGCTATTTCGACGCTCCAATTAAGTGGATTGCCGCTCTCCAAAAACGTATCCCGCACCGCGAACAGTGCGGATCGGATCGCGCTCCTTTCCGCGGACGAGCGCTTTTCTCAATCTCCCGATGTGGACATCGACCGTACGCTCGTCGATGTAGGTATCGCGACCCCAGACACCATCGAGAAGCTGCTCCCGCGACAGCACCCTTCCCGGGCTTTGCATCATGAATTCGAGCAGCCGAAACTCGGTCGGCCCAAGCCGCACCTCCCGGTTGCCGCGGGTTACGCGATGCGCCGTGCGGTCGAGCTCGATCTCTCCGGATCGCAAGACGTCAGCAATGCGCTCCGGTGCGGTCCGGCGAAGAATAGCCTTCACCCGCGCCATGAGCTCAGGCAGAGAGAAGGGCTTCACGACATAATCATCCGCACCCGTCGACAACCCGCGGATGCGGTCGCTTTCCTCGCCGCGGGCCGTGAGCATCAGGATGGGGATTGCGCGTGTCTCCTGCCGGGCCCGAATTCGGCGGCATAGTTCCACCCCAGAGAACGTGGGAAGCATCCAGTCCAGCACGATGAGGTCCGGCCGGTCCTCCGCGATCATCAGCTCGGCTTCCTCACCCGCGGCGGCATGCTGGACCTGATACCCCTCCGCCTCGAAGTTGTAACGAAGTAGTTCTGCAAGTGGCGCTTCGTCTTCGACGATCAGAACCTTAGCGCCCATGTGCTACGACTCCGTCTTAACCTCGTCCCGGGAAATCGGCGTTGAGCTGGTCTGGTCGCTTTTCGGCCGATCATCCGTAATGGGTTCCCCGTGCACAAGATAGTGCACGATCTCCGCAATATTCGTCGTGTGATCGCCAATGCGCTCGATGTTTTTCGCCCCGAAAAGAAGGTGAGTGCACAGGCCAATATTGCGCGGATCTTCCATCATGTACGTCAAGAGCTCGCGGAAGACCGAATTATACATGGCATCGATCTGCTCATCCGCGCGCCAGACGGCAAGCGCCAGCTCGCTGTTTCGCTCAGCGTAGGCATCGAGCACATCCTTGAGCTGGCGCAGGGCGCGCTCGCCCATGTTGCGCAGACCCGACATCAGCTGCTTCGGATAAGGCTCCTGCGAGATGGCCAGCGCGCGCTTGGCGATATTCTTGGCGAGGTCACCAATGCGCTCCAGGTCCGAGGTGATGCGCAGAGCCGCAATGACCTGACGCAGATCGTCGGCGAGCGGTTGGCGAAGGGCAATCATTGTGACGACCTGATCGTCCACCTCCTTTTCCAGGCGGTCGATGGCCTTGTCCGACTCAATCACAGCCTCCGCCAGACGCGGATCACGCTTTTCGAGGGCCTCGAACGCTTGGCCGAGCGCGTTTTCTACAAGGCCGCCCATCTGGGCAACCCTCCGGTCCAAGAGCTCAAGCTCTTCCTGGTATGAGCGCACAATGTGCTCTCTCATTGCCTCCGATCCTCGCCTGGGTGCCTCATCCGAAGCGACCCGTAATGTAATCCCGTGTTTGCCGTTTCTTGGGATTCGTAAAGATCTCGGCCGTATCGCCCTCCTCTATCAGCTCGCCGAGGTGGAAGAACGCCGTTCGTTGCGAAACCCGCGCCGCCTGCTGCATCGAGTGGGTTACGATCACGATACAATAATTTTCGCGGAGCTCATCGATGAGCTCCTCGATTTTCGCCGTCGCGATCGGATCGAGCGCCGAGCACGGCTCGTCCATCAAGATCACCTCCGGGCTGACCGCAATGGCGCGCGCAATACAAAGCCGTTGCTGCTGGCCACCGGAGAGGCTGGTGCCTGGCTCATGGAGCCGGTCGCGGACCTCTTTCAGCAAACCGGCCTTCTCAAGGCTCGACATCACGATTTCATCGAGCTCGGCGCGAGTGCTGGCCAGGCCATGGATACGCGGACCGTAGGCGACGTTCTCGTAAATCGATTTGGGAAACGGGTTCGGCTTCTGGAAGACCATTCCGACGCGCGCCCGAAGCTGCACGACGTCGAGCTTCGGATCGAAAATATTCTGACCATCAATGGTAATGTCCCCGGTAACGCGCGCATTGGGGATCGTATCGTTCATTCGGTTGATGCAGCGCAGGAATGTCGACTTACCGCATCCTGACGGTCCGATGAGCGCCGTCACAGCGCGCGCGGGAATATCGATGCTGACGTTTTTCAGCGCCTGCTTTTCACCGTAGTAGGCATTCACATTCCTGACGCGCACTTTGATGGCTTCCGGTTTCATCGAGACCCGGGTGCCGATGTGGGGTGAGACGGCAATCGAAAGGTCGGACGTGCGGAATTGCTCGTTCATTCCCTTCTCCTCTCTGGCCGCGGGCGTCACGACCACTTCCTCTCGAACTTTTGCCGCAAATAAATTGCCACGGCGTTCATCACGATAAGAAAACCGAGGAGCACCAAGATTGCGGCCGAGGTACGCGCCACAAATCCACGCTCAGGGCTATCGGCCCAACTGTAGATCTGCGTGGGCAAAGCGGTCGCCGGCTCCAAGAATCCGATGCTTTCGACACTCGGGATAAACGCGTTCATGCCGATCAAGAGCAGTGGCGCTGTCTCACCGAGCGCCTGCGCGAGACCAATGATGGTTCCAGTGAGTATGCCCGGCATCGCTAGGGGTAGCACGTGGTGCAGGATAACTTGGTGCTGCGATGCTCCGATCCCGAGCGCGGCTTCCCGGATTGACGGGGGAACGGACTTGAGCGTCGCCCGAGTTGCAATGATGATGGTCGGCAGCGTCATCAGCGACAGCACCATTCCGCCAACGAGCGGCGAAGATCGAGGCAGACCGAAAAAGCCGAGAAATACAGCCAACCCGAGCAGACCGAACACGATCGAGGGCACGGCAGCAAGGTTATTGATGTTCACTTCGATCAGAGACGTTAGCCGATTTTTCGGAGCGAACTCTTCAAGGTAAACCGCGGCCGCAATTCCGAGCGGGAAACTCAGGAGGAAGCAGACGAGAAGCGTCAGGAAAGAGCCCGCGATGGCACCTGCCAGCCCCGCCATTTCAGGGAAACGGCTATCGGCGTTGACGAAGAGCTCCCACGCAATCGTTGTGTGGATCAACCCTCGCTGCTTCAGGGTGTCGAACCAGCCGATAGCTTCGTCATCAAGCCGCCGCTGCGACTCCGGCACGTCGCGCGACAGAATTCCCTTGTTGAGCTGATCGTAGGGATCGGCCACCGGAACCATCAGCTTGATCGTCCGACCGATCACTTCGGGATGGGCGACCACATAGTCTCGGACGATCCATTCGGCGCCGGGGCTCAACAGCCGTGCCAGCTGCGTTTGCTTCCGCCGCTCTGTGACCTCAGGAAATTGCTCGAACAGTGCCTGCCGGACGATGGCGCGGAAATTACCGTTACGCACATCATCCACTTTCACTAGGGCTGGATCAATTCTGAACTCAAGCTCCACACGGGTCTGCATGAAGGCCACGTAACCCGTGTAGACGAGCGAAACGATCAAGATGCCGAGCAGGCCGATAGCGAGCCCGATAGCTCCCAGCCCGAGCAACCGAAGCCGCCGGTCGGCGGCATAGCGTCGTTTCAGCCGCTGGTGGTGAGCAGCCGAATGCCAGTGCCCCCCCGGAGCCACGGCGGCATTCGCGTCCGATGCCCTCGCCTCACTCATATTGCTCTCGATACCGCCTTACGATGCGAATGGCGATGACGTTCAGCACCAGGGTTGACAGGAACAGGGTCAGGCCCAGGGCGAACGCCGCCAGCGTCTTGGGGTTGTCGAACTCTGTGTCGCCGATCAGCAGAGTGACGATCTGGACGGTGACGGTTGTGACGGGCTGGAACGGGTTGAGCGTCAACGTGGCGATGATGCCCGCCGCCATGACAACGATCATGGTTTCTCCGATGGCACGGCTGACCGCCAGCAGAATACCACCCATGATGCCGGGCAGCGCCGCGGGCAGAAGCACGCGGAGGATGGTCTCGTTCTTCGTTGCGCCCATCGCCAGCGAGCCATCGCGCATCGAGTTGGGCACAGCTGCGAGCGCGTCGTCCGACAACGACGAAACAAAGGGAATGATCATGATGCCCATTACGCCGCCGGCGACCAATGCGCTGTTGGGTGCGATCGAAATCCCTATCGCTTCACCGAACGTGCGCAATGCCGGCGAAACGACGAGCACAGCGAAAAAGCCGTACACCACGGTGGGAATGCCGGCGAGGATCTCCAGCACCGGTTTTACGATCGCCCGGAAGCGCGAGGAGGCATACTCAGTGAGGTAAATCGCGGACAGCAGCCCAATCGGAACCGCCACTGCCATGGCAATGAGGGCGATCAGGAACGTGCCGAGGAAGACGGGGATCGCGCCGAAGGCCCCCCCTGCGCTCGCCTGATCCGGCCGCATGGCAATCTGCGGCTCCCAGCGTAAGCCGAAGAGAAACTCCGTGACCGGCACGAGCCGGAAGAACCTGATCGCCTCGAGCAAGAGCGAGATCACGATGCCGAGCGTCGTCAGGATGGCGACGACGGCGCAGGAAATCATGAGCCAGTCGAGAACGCGCTCGACAGCCTGACGAGCGCGGAATTCCGGAGAAATACGCGATTGGACGATAACGAGCGCCAGCAAAGCCAGCACCACGGCGCTCGCGAACATGGCCATTTCTCCGATCCAACGCCACGCCTCGAGACGCCTTCCGGCTTCGAGAATGGCCGGGTCCACCTGGCCGAAGGACGTGCCGTCAGCGACGGACTTGATCTGGCTCAGGATGAGGCTGAGCTCGCCAACGCCTTTGCCGGCAACCACCTCATCCGGCAACGACGCCATAATGAGCCGGTCAAGAACCGGCCCCTGGACCAGCAGCCAGACCAACAGTAGCAGGGTCGCCGGAATGCCCACCCACGCCGCGACGAAGCTGGCGTGATATGCCGGCCGCGAATGCAGTTGGTAGGTGCGGCCCTCAACACACGCGATTGCCCGTCTGTGGCCGACCAGAAATCCGATCAGCGTCAGGACGAGCAGAACTGCGAAGGCGAAGCTCAGCATGTCGAGTTCACGTGGCGAGCCTGCGGAATTGCGCGAGCCGGTTTGACTGTCCGTTCTGCGGGTGCACCACAAGCGCGGGCGGCTGCGCCACGTCAATGGCGCAGCCGGCGTTTTCAACGGCCATCAGTTGGTCGGGACTGCCATTCTTTCTGCTTCCAACGCCGCCTTGCGGGTCTTTTCCAAGGCATCCGCCTGCAGCGGCACCATCCCACGCTCCGAGAGGTAGCCGTCCTGGCCCATCGCGGCCTCGCTGACGTACTCGGCTATGAACTCTTTCATTCCGGGAACCACGTCGCGATGGGCGTTCTTGACGTACAAGTACAGGGGACGCGAGATCCCGTACTCACCCGAGGCGATTGTCTCGAACGACGGTTCAACTCCTTCCACCTTGATGGCCTGGAGCTTGTCCTCGTTCTCGTAGAGGAACGAGTAGCCGAAGATGCCGACGGCCCTCGGATCAGCCTCGAGGCGCTGCACGATAAGGTTATCGTTCTCGCCAGCCTCAATGAACGGACCGTCCTGCCGCATGCGGCTGCACTGGGATTTCACCAGATCTTCATAAGCGGCCTTGTCGAGCCTGGCCTTCTGCTCCTTCACGAAGTCGAGTTCCTGGCAGCCCTCCTGCATGGCGAGCTCCACGAACGCATCGCGCGTACCTGATGTTGGGGGTGGACCATAGACGAGAATGGGAATGTTAGGCAGCGACGAATCGATGTCGCTCCACTTCTTGTGCGGGTTTGGACTGAATTTGCCATCCACAGGAATTTCGGCTGCAAGGGCCAGATAGATCTGAGCCTTCGTCAGGTCCATCGGCTGAGCCTTGCGGGACTGCGCGATGGATATTCCGTCGTACCCAATCAGCACCTCTGTGACGTCCGTGACGCCATTCTTCTCGCACTCGGCCCACTCGGACTTCTTCATCGCTCGAGAGGCTCCGGTGATGTCCGGGTACTGCTCACCGATGCCCTGGCAGAAGATCTTCATGCCGCCGCCGGTGCCCGTCGCCTCGACAACCGGTGCCTTTTGACCGTTCTTACGCGTGAACTCTTCTGCGACGGCTTGGGTGTAAGGAAAGACCGTCGACGAGCCAACGATCTTGATGTGGTCGCGAGCCTCCGCCTCACCGGCGAAGCCAATTGTGCCTGCGACGGCTGCTGCCGCCGAGATGGCCACAAGGGTTCTGTTCACAGGTGCACTCCCTGTCTGGGTTTGCAGCGGGAAGCCTCTCACACATCGCTTCCCAGGAAACGACGCCCCATTGCGTCGCAGGCTTTCTGATAGAGCAAACACGCTATGCTTTCGTGACAGAGTAAGCCTTTGAATTGAAAAGGCTTTATCGATTCTTGGTGACTTAGGGGGCGGCTGTAGACTCAGACAGCTCGTCGAGCAGCACGGTGAATGTCGAGCCCTTCCCCAGCGTCGAAGCGATTTTGAGCTCGCCGCGGTGGCGGGTGACGATGTGCTTCACGATGGCGAGGCCGAGGCCCGTTCCGCCCTTCTGCCGGCTGGCCGAAACGCTCACGCGGTAGAACCGCTCTGTGAGGCGGGGCAGGTGCTCAGGCGCAATGCCCTCTCCATTGTCCTCGACGGCCACGGAGATCCGCTGGCCCTCGCCGCGCCGGTGGGGCTCGCGGGTCATACGGACTCTCACGAAGCCTCCTTCGCGACCGTATCTGATGGCGTTCTGAATGAGGTTCTGGAAGACCTGCACCAGCTCGTCGTAGTCCCCTCGCACGAAAGCCGAAGTCGGCAAGGTTTCAACCTCGATCGAAATACCAGACGATTGCGCAACTGGCTCGAGGGATTGCGCAACGAAGTTGACAACCTCGTTCAGCTCTACCGTCCCTCGTGGAGGGACATGCACGTGCATTTCAATGCGGCTGAGAGAAAGCAGGTCGTCTATGAGCCGGGTCATGCGCTCTGCCTGAGCGGCCATGATGCCGAGGAACCGATCGCGGGCTTCCGGATCGTCGCGCGCCGGGCCTTGCAACGTCTCGACGAAGCCGCGCAGCGAGGCCAGCGGTGTGCGCAGCTCGTGGCTCGCATGGGCAATGAAGTCGGCCCGCATTTGGGCGAGCTTCTCCTGGTCGGTGATGTCGCGGAACGTGACGAGATAAGCTGGCCCGGCATCGACACGCTGCTCGAAAGACAGGGGCGTCAGAATCGCCGAGACGCGGCGCTGCACCGGCACGCGATCCAGGAGCTCGACGGTGATGACATCCGCCGTATCGCTGGCCTTCTCGACTGCCGAAAGCAGATCGGGATTGCGGCTCACGCTGGAAAGATGCTGACCCGCACGAATGCGGGGGAAAAGGTCCGCCGCCGCCGCGTTGTGGTGGAGAATGATGCCCGCGTCGTCGAGCACCAAGGCCGGATCCGGCATAGCACTGACCATCGCACGCCAGCTCGCATCGCGGCTCGCGATGGTTACTGACGGAGACTCGGTAGGACGTTGCTCAACTTGGGGAGCGGAAGCCGGCGGCGCGGAAATCGGCTGCTGCGGTGCAAGCACGAGCCCTCCGGCTAAGGCCACCAGGGCCAACGCAGCCGCCCACGCCGCCATGCCTCCCGTGAGCCATAGGAGGACGATCATCGCAGTGCCGGCAGCGAGCGGTGCTAGCCGCGCCGCCAATCGCCGGGCGAGCTTTTCACCTAGCCAAAGCAGATGCTGGCAAGTGGAATATCCTGACTGAAGCCGCTGATGGGGGGCTATTGCTCTCACCCTCACTGAATGCGTGCCGACAGCCAGGAATTAAGGTGCTCGCGCAAGCCGGGCAAGTCAGCGCACGAGGAGGATGGGGCACTCCAATGCGGAAGCAAGCGCTTTCAGATCGCGGTCTGCTGGCACCACCCGACCGCCAAACTCGCTGATCACGAATCCGCCTCTCAGACGCCGCAGCGTCTCTGCAACCACCTCGGCAGCACCGCGTGCAGAGCCGGCCGCGACCACCTGCACATCAATGCGGTCCTTGAGGAGCAGGCGGGCTTGAGCCTCCATCCAGCGCACCCGCTCGTCGTCGTCCGCGATTGGCAAGACAACGAGCGTGCCGCCGGTGACCGCCGCCAGGCGATCGCCAGCCCGAACCATGCTCGGCAATCGTTCGATGTCCTCGACAGCAAGGATCACCGGCCCTGTCGTACGCCGCGCCTTGGGTCCCACGACCACCAAGCCCGTGGCATCCGTGACGGACTCGAAGAGGCGCTGCAGGGACTCACCGCTCATCGCGTTGAACGGCTCGGCCAAAGCAATCACGTTCCACGGCCCGCACTCGGCACACGTGGCTGCCAGCGCGGCGACGGGATCGTCGCGCACGACCCGCTGACGGATCGGCACCTCCGCGGCCCTGGCCATCGCCTCGATGCGGCGCTGAAGCGACGCAAACGCCAGCCGGAACTCCTGCTCGATCTCCTTTGGCGACAGGGCACGCCTCCTGCGCCCCGTCAGCGAGATCTCCCGGGCGAATGGAAAGTTTGCGAGCTCGAAGATCTGCAAATCCTCGACGAAAAGCGTCTCGATCCCTGACTGGAACGCTTGCGCGACGCGCAACGCGGCCTCGATCGCCACCTCATTGGGACATGCCGTGCGCAGCTGCAGTACGACGCGCCCACGCGCTTCTGCAGCCTCCGCGACATGCGCAGTCATGACGTAATCTTTCCGTTACCCTGTGAATCGCTTTTCGAGCGGCCGAACGCTCTGGCGCGCTCGGCAAAAAGCTTCAGCTTGTCCTCGACCAATCTATTGATCGTACCTGGCGGGAATTGTCCATCCTCACCCCGCTCGCCGGCCTTGACGCCCGTCAAGATCTCCATGCCCTCGTCGACATGGCTCACGGCCCAGATGGAGAACTTGCCCTCGCGCACGGCCTCGACGACGTCTTGCCGTAGCATGAGGTGCTGTACGTTGGATTTTGGGATGAGGACGCCCTGTTCCCCGGTCAGGCCACGCGCCTTGCAGATGTCGAAGAAGCCTTCGATCTTCTCGTTGACCCCGCCGATCGCCTGCACTTCACCCCTCTGGTTGACCGAGCCTGTAACGGCAATGCCCTGTTTGATCGGTACCTCGGAGAGTGCAGAAAGCAGCGCGTAAAGCTCTGTGGAGGAGGCACTGTCGCCGTCGACACCCCCATAGGACTGCTCAAAAACGAGGGTTGCCGCCAGCGCCAATGGTACATCCTCGGCATAACGGCCGGCAAGATAGCCCCACAGGATCATCACCCCTTTGGAGTGAAGCGGCCCGCCGAGCTTCACCTCGCGCTCGATATCCACCACCCGGCCCTGCCCCATACGGACCCGGGCGGTGATCCGGCTCGGGCGCCCGAACGAGAATGTGCCGAGCTGGAGAACCGAGAGGCCGTTGATCTGGCCGACCTTGGCACCTTCCGTATCGATGAAGACAATGTCGCGGTTGATGATCTCCTGGGCCCGATCGCGTAGCCGGTCGGCGCGCTGGATGCTCTCGGTCACCGCCCGCTCGACATCCTCTCGCGTGGTCACTTCGCGGCCGGCCTGGCTCGACCAGTAATCCGCCTCGCGAACCAAATCGGAGATGCGGCCGAGCTGGATCGACAGCTTCTCGCGGTCATCCGCGAGGCGCGCGCCTTCCTCGATGACACGGGCCACGCCGGACGCGTCGAACGGCTTCAACTTGTGCTGCGCGACGATCGATGCGATGACCCTCGCATAAGCGAGATTGTTTTCCGGCGACCAATCAATGGTGTCGTCGAAATCGGCTTGAACCTTGAAGAGCCCCTGGAAATCGGGGTCGAAAGCCGCGAGCAGGTAGTAAAGCTCGCGATCTCCGAACAGCACCACCTTCACGTCGAGCGGAATGGGCTCCGGATCGAGCGTCTGAGTGGAAATCATTCCGAGCCCAAGGCTCTCCCATGGCTGCTCGATACGGATCTCGCGGGCTTTGATGGTGCGCTTCAAGGCCTCCCACGCGAATGGTGAAAGAAGCAGCTTGCGCGCATCGATGAGCAAGTAGCCGCCGTTGGCCTTGTGCAGTGCGCCCGGCTTGATCAGCAGGAAGTCGGTCACCAGCGCGCCCATTTGCGCGATGTGCTCGACTCGGCCGATCAGGTTGCCAAAGGTGGGGTTGATCTCCTCGAGAACCGGAGCGCCGGACTTTCCATCCTTGTCGCCAACGATCACGTTGACCATGTACCGGCGGAAACGGGGATCGCGGGACGTGTCGATGGACTGCTTGACCAGCTCGTTCTCGTCCCCTTGCGAGAGAAACAGTCCCACGTTGCGAATGAGGTCCTTTCCGGCCTCGTCGAGGTACTCAAGCACCTGAGGTACGTCCGCGAAGGCATTTCGCACGTCGTTCAGCGCCTCGCGCACGGCGCCTTCTGCCATTTCCTGATTGAGCTCGGTGAGCCGGTTGCGGCGCTGCTTGTCCGACTTCGGCACCTGCTCGAGGATGGACTCGAGCTCCTTTTGAAGCGCCTCGATCTTCGCCTGGACGTTCTTGCGCATCTCTTCCGGGAGCGCGTTGAACACCTCGGGCTTGACCACCTTGCCCTCGTGCACGGGGGCCATGGCGAATCCCATCGGGGTTCTCAGGATGGCGATGTTCTGGGCCTGGGCCTTGCGATTGAGCGCCTCGAAGGCCTCTTCTTGGCTTGAGCGGAACTCCTCCTCGATGGCGCGCCGCCGTGCCTGGTACTCCTCGCTCTCGAAGACGGTTGGTATAGTCGTGCGCAGCTCGTCGATCGCGGCGATCATGTGGTTGGCGAGCTCGCGGCCGCGGCCGGCCGGAAGCTTCAGAGCGCGCGGACGGTTCTGCTGCTCGAAGTTGTTGACGTAAACCCAATCAGGCGGGGTCGGCGCCTCGGCGGCCTTTTTCGTCAGATAGTCACGAACAGCCGTACTTTTCCCCGACGCCGGCGGCCCCAGCACGAACATGTTGAAGTCGTGGCTCTTCATGTCCGCGCCGAACTGAATGGCCCGGAGCGCCCGATCCTGGCCGATGAGGCCAGTGATTGGCTCGAGCTCGCTGGTCAACTGGAAGCCCAGGCTCGCGGGGTCGACGGTGCGGCGTAGCTCCTCGGGCGGCAAAGGAGTATACGCATCCGCTGGAACGGTGGGGGCTTTCGCTTGTGCCGTGGTTTCAGCTTCCGTCGGGACTGACTTATTGTTCTGCGGCGCCCGTTTGAAGAACATTATGAGCTCCCCGTCTTGTTCACTTGGGCCCGAACCGTATGCCAGGGCAGGCCCGACGAAAAGAAGCAGGAAAGTGAGACACGGACCAGCGCCTCGCGAGAAAGTTGCGGAAATGTCACCAACAGATGGCCAACGCATGACGGCGGCGCTCGGTCGAAACCGAGCGCCGCTTCACGATGGACGTCAGTCACCCGCCGCGCTGCACATCGCGCGAGGCGTGGGACGCGTTTTGGCCAGCCTCGGCCTCGCCAGCATCTCCGAACTACCGCTGCCAAACGGGCGCCGTGCCGACATCGTGGCGCTGTCCGAAAAGGGCGATATCTGGATCGTCGAGATCAAGTCCAGCATCGAGGACTTCCGCGCTGACCAGAAGTGGCCCGAATACTGGGACTATTGCGACCGCCTCTTCTTCGCCGTTAGCCCGGCATTCCCGCAAGAGCTGCTGCCACACGAGACGGGGATCATCGTAGCCGATCGATACGGCGGCGAGATCGTACGTTTCGTCGAAGAATCCCGCTTACCGGCACACCGACGCCGCGCGATGGCCTTGCGTTTTGGACGCGTGGCCGCTGCACGACTCCAATCAGTCGCCGATCCCGGACTGGCGCTCGAAACGCTACTACGCGGCGACTAGCACAGATGCTCCTGCTCCTGGCGGTGAGGCCCCCGGCCGGTCAGAAACCAGCAAAGAATCGCTTACTTGGGGGCCCGCTTAGCCAGAATGCGCTGCAGCGTCCGACGATGCATGTTCAAGCGGCGCGCCGTTTCTGACACGTTTCGGTTGCACAGCTCGTAGACGCGCTGGATGTGCTCCCAACGCACCCGGTCTGCCGACATCGGGTTCTCCGGTGGCGGAGCCTTGGCGTTAGGCGGCGCCAGCAACGCATCGGTGACGTCATCCGCGTCAGCGGGTTTCGCGAGGTAGTCCACGGCGCCGAGTTTCACCGCCGAAACAGCCGTCGCGATGTTGCCATAGCCCGTAAGGATAATGCCGCGCGCGTTTGGCCTAATGCGCGTCAGCTCAGCAATGACATCGAGGCCATTGCCATCCTCGAGCCTCATGTCCACAACAGCGAAGGCTGGGGGCTTCTGGCGGATCAGCTCCATCCCCTCGGCAACCGAAGCCGCCGTGCGCACCTGGAATCCCCGCGCTTCCATGGCGCGGCCGAGCCGCTGGAGGAACGCCCGGTCATCATCCACAATGACGAGGGAGGTATCCTCCGGCAGCTCTTCTCTGCTGAATGCGAATTGCTCTGCCATAACCAACTCCTAACGCCCTACATATAGCGGTCGAAATGCCGCATCCAAGCCCCTTGCTACTACTTTTGTTCCATGGGCTTAGGTTGCAGGCGCAGCTAGACCGCCTCGACACTCCTCTGGGTGCCGGTAGAAGCCGTTTCAAACACTTCCCGTGGCCAGCTGATCCGAACAATAGCACCGTGCTCCGGCGGCTGCCGGTTGTCCAAGGTGAGGGTCGCGCCGGAGCGCTCGAGCAGCGTCTTTGCGATGAAGAAGCCCAGGCCCAACCCCGCGGCCTTCTTGCCCGGTCCACCCGTGCCAGCTGGGCGAGTCGTGACATACGGCTCGCCGAGCGTTTCGAGAAGCTCCGGGCGGAACCCCGGCCCGTCGTCCTTCACCTCAACCTCCAGTGTGCGCTCATCCCACCGGGCCGTGATCTCGACCTTGCTGTTGGCGAAGTCGACGGCGTTCTCGACAATATTGCCGACCCCGTAGATAAGGCCGGGCCTCCGCTCCCCTACCGGCTCCTTCGTTGCGGGACCGCTTACGCCGTCAAAAGGCCGGCACGTGATTTCGATGGCTTTCCCATTGCGGTAGGGCTCGGCCGCTTCGTCGAGAAGCTGGGAGACCGACAGCGTGGCATGCAGCGGATCCTGCTCGCTCGGCTGCCGTGTCAGTTTCTGCAGGATTTCGCGGCAACGCTCCGCCTGGCTGCGCAGCAAGGCCACGTCCTCGGCAAGGGGCGTATTGGGCTCGATCTCCTTTTGCAACTCGCTCGTCACCAGGATGATCGTGGCAAGCGGGGTGCCAAGCTCATGGGCCGCGGCCGCAGCCAGGCCGTCCAACGCATGCAGCTTCTGTTCGCGCGCGAGGACCAGTTCCGTGGCCGTCAGGGCGGCTGACATCTGCCGCGCTTCCTTCGAAAGGCGCCACACATAGAGCGCGAGGAACAGAATGGTCGCGATGATGGCGGCAAGCTGCCCGATCTTGTAGATCAGCGGCAGGGAAATCATCACGTTGGGATACCACGGCAGCGGCCAATGGGTGGCGGTCAGGAGCGCCGTGGAGAGGAGCGCCAAGCCGCCCAGAAAAACCGTGTTGATCGGCGGCAAGGTGGCCGCTGATACGGTGACCGGCCCCACGATCAGAACCACAAATGGGTTCTCAATGCCGCCCGTGAGGTAGAGAAGTGCCACCAGCTGCAGAATGTCGTACGCGAGCATAACGGTCGCGAAGGTGGCACCGAGGCGAAACCGCGCCGGATAGCGCACACTCAGGAACACGTTGAGCCAGGCCGACGCGGCGATCAGCAGGAGGCAAAGGCTGAAAGGAAACTCGAACTCCAGGACGAAATGAACGATGCTCACGGCCAGGAGCTGGCCGAGCACGGCAAACCACCTGAGCCGCACGATGGTGTGCAGCCTCAGGCGGCTTTCCATCTGCTCGACTTCAACGCTCCGATCCTGGAGCCCCAACCAACGATTCACCGCAACCGAACCTTTGCTCTCAAACTCATGCCTGCCAAAATCACGTCTGTGCCCGAGCACCTACACGGGTTGCGCCGCGCCTTCCATTTGACCACATAGGTCGATACTCGACATCCGATCATCAATGGCGTTGCTCCCGGCGCCGGACATAGCATCATGTTGCAAGCTGGAGCTAGAACAGATGGCGCCGGTGCAGCGCCTCCTGTCGAGGTGCGCAACCTGCGCAAGGTCTACGGCGATGTCGTCGCGGTGGACGGCGTCTCATTCCGCCTCGAGGAAGGCTCCGTAACAGCACTGCTTGGCGGAAACGGCGCCGGCAAGACCACGACCATCGCGATGCTGATGGGCCTCGTCATTCCCACCTCAGGCGAGGTGCGCGTGTTCGGCGTCGACATGGTGCGCAACCGGCATGCCGCACTTCACCGCCTCAACTTCGAGAGCCCATATGTCGAAATCCCTATGCGGCTCACGGTCCGGCAGAACCTGGAGATCTTCGGTGAGCTCTATGGGGTCATCGACGTCGCGGCGAAGGTGCGCCAGATAGCCGAGGAGCTGCGGATCGACGATTTGCTCGACCGGCTTTACGGCAAGCTCTCCGCAGGCCAGAAGACCCGCGTCAGCCTTGCCAAATCGCTCCTCAACGATCCGGAGCTGCTGCTGCTCGATGAGCCCACGGCATCGCTGGACCCGGACACTGCCGATTGGGTGCGGTCCGTCATCGAGGCATACTGCCGGCGCCGCTCGGCAACCATCGTGCTGGCCTCCCACAACATGGCGGAGGTCGAGCGGCTGGCAGACCGGGTCATCATGCTGGAGCGCGGGCGCATACTCGCCGACGAAACCCCCGCCGAACTCATTCGGCGATTCGGGCGGGAGACCTTGGAGGAGGTATTCCTGGACATCGCGCGGCGGCGTTCACCGGCCACGCTCGATGCGCTCAGGTCCACACAATAGGGACGAGTAGTGAAGGCCAAGCTTTACCCGCAGACAGGCGTCGCCGCTTCGGCACGCCGTATCCGCAGCATGGTGCGCCGGCACTGGTACCTGATCCGCTCGTCAGGACCGCGGACGGCAGAGCTGATCTTCTGGCCGCTGGTCTCGATGCTGATGTGGGGCTTCCTCCAGACCCACCTTGCCCAGACGACCAGTCTCGCTGCCAAAGCAGCCGGATTGTTCGTAGGCGGGGTTCTCCTCTGGGATATCCTCGTGCGCAGCCAGCTCGGTTTCTCGGTAGCGTTTCTCGAGGAAATCTGGTCGCGCAACCTCGGGCATTTGATGATGAGCCCGCTCAGGCCGGTCGAGCTCATCGGCTCGCTGATGCTCGTGAGCCTTATGAAAC
>QGVC01000204.1 GCA_003242645.1 Pseudomonadota bacterium | reverse complement strand
GTTCGGGGATGTCGTCATTAGAGATTTCACCCGGAGCTAATCGCGCAAGGGACATATGGGAGCCCTCACTCGGCCCAAATATCCCGGAAATTAGAGCGACTTCAGCGCCTCAGCTCGTTGCTTTGCCCAGATCTTCTGCAAGCTTTCCGGGTCCGCCTTCTTGGCGGCCTCTGTCGCTATCATCTCTTTCCAAGCCGCTTGCAAAGTCGAATGGCGCTTCAAGGTCCGATCCTGCCACTCCTGATGCTCAGGCTTCCAGATACCAGCTTCCCTTAGGTAGCGGATAGCCCCCTCGTGGAAGGCTGCGTCCATCGGGGGCGTGCCTGCTTTCGCGGCCTGCCAGCGCACCATGATCGGATTTGCATCCTTATAGGCATCATAGCTCTCGGCCACCGCCTTGGTCATTGCATAGACCTCGTCGGGATTGGCATCCGCCGCCACCGTGATCATGGGATAGCGATAACCCATCATCCAGACAGGGTTCGACTCCGAGAGCCCAGCGCCGATCGTTTCCTCGAAGGGCTCAACAAACGGAACGGCTTTCTGTGCGCGCTCCCATCCCTCCTTGTTTGCCGGGTTCAATTCCACCCAGCCGATGCCATATTGGCTCGCCTCGAGCTCTCGCAAGATGGCGGCGTTCGGTGCCACTCCAGCACAATCAGCCCGCCCTTCCACCAAAGCTTTCAGCGACGCGCTGTAGCTAGGAAATTCGATGAGCTCCAGGTCATCCCAGGTGAGGCCAGCAAAGGCAAGAATGGGTTCCACTTTGATGTTCACCGAAGTGTTCGCTCTGGCTATGGCGAACCTCTTACCCTTCAAATCTTTTGGTTCCTTTATGCCACTCACCTTGGTCGCGACGACCGAGAACGAGTTCACGCGCCCCATCAACGTACGCAGATTCTGGGGACCCCATTCTGGCGAGCAATACTCATACAATCCTTCCATCGCGAAAAAGAGCTCGTTCGCCAGCCACGCATGCGAGACGCGGCGATCCGTAAGCGGCTTTAGTCGGCCGATGGACGTCCCAGAGGGCTGCAGCCGTACTCGAGTGCCGTAGAGCTTGCCAAAAGCGTCTGCGATCGCTGAAGCTTCGACATAACCGGTGGAGCCAACGTCGTAAGTGCTCCAGATCATTGTCGAAGGGAGATTTGGCAATGGCGTTTGAGCAGACGCGGGCCTGATAATGGCAGGCGCTCCGATCAAGCCCGCAGTCAGGCTCATCGTACCTTTCAAATAAGTCCTTCGGCTGATGCGCATGGTCGTTTCCTCCACCTTGACTATTTGCCATTGAAGCAATGGCGTCTTCTCTCTGTCTAACCTGCTGTCCTATCAGATAGGATCCCAGGAGAAAACGTCAGAACTCCGATCGAGAGGTACGAATGCAGGGGCCAGTGCCGGCATGCCGTGCTCCGCAATCGTCTCAGGTGTCCAGCCGTCGGACCGATGGATCGAGCGTATCGGCCGGCTCTGGCTTATCAGAAAAATCTCATTCATGCGCGTCGCAAAAACTTGGCCGGTGATGTGTGCCGCTTTATCTGACGCCAGATAGACCGCCAGTGGCGCGTTCTTGTCGGGCGTCATCTTCTGCAACTTCGCCACGCGCGCCTTTTGCTCGGGTGTTTCTGCCGGAATTGAACTTGTCATGCGGCTCCAGGCGAAAGGTGCGATACAATTGGAACGGACGTTATAGCGGGCCATGTCCAAAGCTATGGACTTCGATAAGGCCACGATGCCGAGCTTCGCCGCCGAGTAGTTCGCCTGCCCGAAATTTCCGATCAGTCCCGACGTGCTCGTCATGTGAATATAAGCGCCACTTTGCTGCTTTCGGAAATGCTCCGCCGCAGCACGGCTGATGAAGAACGAACCGTTGAGGTGCACATTGATGACCGCCAACCAATCCTCCGGCGTCATCTTGTGGAAGATCACGTCGCGAAGAATGCCGGCATTGTTCACGACGATATCGATGCGCCCGAAAGCATCAATTGCCGCCTCAACGCTCCGCTTGGCGGACTCCCAGCTCGCAACGCTTTCCGTGCTGATCGCCGCGTGACCGCCTTGTTGCTCGATGATTTGCTTCGTCTCCTCCGCAGGCGTCGCCGATCCTCCCTCCCCGCTTAACGACACGCCGATGTCATTGATCACAACTTTTGCGCCGGCCTTTGCCATTGCGATGGCGATCTCGCGGCCAATGCCACCGCCCGCGCCCGTAACCAGAGCGACTTTGCCCGCGAGTATTTTTGATCCTTCCATGTTCTCCTCACCCTTCTCATCGCCCCGTGAATTGCGGCGAACGCTTTTCCAGAAATGCCGTGCGACCTTCGCGATGGTCATCGGTCGTCATCAGAGCCGCCTGCACTTCACGTTCCCAATCGAGCACTTCATCCAATCCGCGAAGCAGATATTGACGCGTCAATTCCAGCGGAAGGGGAGCGCATTGAGACAATAGACGCGCTCTCTCGACAGCGACATCCAACGATTGGCCTTCAGGGGCGAGTCGGTCAATCAAACCAATCGAGAGCGCTTCGTCTGCTGAAACTGGCTCTCCATAAAGCAGCATCTGACGCGCCCTTCCGTGCCCGATACGGGCCGGCAACGTGTGTAAGAGCCCAAGATCGCCTACGAGACCCAAGCGACCGAACGGGGCGCTGAATTTTGCGCTCGTACTTGCAATGATGGTATCGCAAAGAAGGGCGAGTGACAGACCGGCACCGGCTGCCCAGCCTTCAACGGCAGCAAGCCTGGGCTTTGAACCGCGGGCCAGGAGGCGAACCAACTCATGGGTAATACGAAAGCGTTCACGGCCATCTGCGAGACTTGACTGACCCTGGCCGGTGATATCACCGCCAGAGCAAAAGTGACCGCCGGCTCCTGTAAGCACAATGACTCGGACGGCAGCGTCGGCATCGAGCGAACGGACGTACTCGATCAGCTTCCGGCGCATCTCCAGGGAAAGGGCATTCCGGCGCGCTGGATTGTTCAATGTTAACACCGCAATGCCGCAATCAACGCGGTCGCAGATGACTACGTCCGCCCTGTCACCCATGGCCGCCCTCGAAAACCGCTCGACCGTTACTCACGACAATCACGTCCCTTTCGAGGGCACGCGCACGAAAAGCCCCGTTTCGCCATATCTCCGTGCGGATGGTTTCACCCGGAAAAACAGGGGCAGTAAAGCGCAGATCCAGAGCACGCAGTCTCGAGGCTTCGTAATCGGCAAGCGCACGGATCAGGGCATGCGTGATAACACCGAGGGTGCAAAGACCATGCAGTATCGGTCTTGGAAAGCCTGCCTTAGCGGCCACCGCGGGATCGGCATGCAGCGGATTATCATCGCCGTTCAGTCTGTAGTACAGCGCCTGCTCGGGCCGCGTTGCGAGATCGACGACGAGATCCGGGGCCTCATCAGGTATTGGATAGGGCTGCTTTACTGGACCGGATGGGCCCCCAAACCCGCCGTCGCCTCGCAAGAACGTCGTGGATCGAGTAGTCGCATATAATGTTCCATCGGCACCGCGCACCTCCTTTTCGGAATACAGCAGTGCCCCTTTTCCCGCGCCCTTATCTATCAAACCGGTAACACGCGTTCTCGCGAAAATCTCACCTTCTACCGGAAGCGGCTGGTGAATTTCGAATCCCTGCTCTCCGTGAACAACACGAACAGCATCGACCCCCGTCTCAGGATTGGAAAGCCAAAAACCAGGGTGCCCTAAGACCACGGCCATTGAAGGCATAGCCTTAAGCGTGCGGTGATGGTCGACAAAATCGAGTTGCCGCTCATCCAGTGGATCCTGGCCAAGGCCGATGGAGAGCGCGTAGAATACTGTATCCCGCTTCGTAAAGACCTGATGCACCTCCGGAATCGGAAAGTTCATCAGCTTTTCATAGTCGATGGGCATTGTCCTACTCGATCTCGATGACGGCGTCGACGGCGAAGGCCCCCTGCCCCTCTGGCAGAGCGATGACCGGATTGAGGTCGATAGAGCGCAACTTCTCTCCCCACTGATGGGCAAGCACTGACAGCCGCGAAAGCATATCGGCGAGCGCGTCTACATCAGCCTTCGGGCGACCGCGCGCCCCTAGGAGCAAGGGGGCCCCCTTCAGCGAAAGGATCATCGATTTCGCGACGTCGATGCCGAACGGACAGCGATGAAAGGCAACGTCCTTTACGACCTCAACAAAAATGCCACCCAAGCCAACCATGGCTACCGTACCGAACGTCGGATCACGATGACTGCCGAGAATGCACTCAACTCCTCCCTTGAGCTGCCGCGCTACCAGCACGCCGTCGATCCGCGCTTGACGCGCTTGGCGCGTTCCGCGCTCCATCAATAGGCTGAAGCCTCTACGCACGGCTTCGGCATCTGCTACATCCATTAACACGCCACCGATTTCCGATTTGTGGAGAATATCTGGAGAGACAATTTTCATTACGACCGGGAAACCGAAACTTTCGGCGGCGGCAATCGCTTCTTCCGCTGTTCGACAAATTCTTTCGGGCGCGCCAGAAATTCCTGCCTTGGCCAGCAGCTCCTTGGCCTCAACTTCATTGGGTGTGGTATTCGGTAGATTGATAACAGGAACTGTCGGCGGCGGAAGACGCGGTTGCCGCGTAAACGCATCACCGAACCTGCCCATTGCGGAGATGGCGACGACAGCCCTGCTGGGGTCCTCGAAAACGGTAAAGCCGTCGGCTTCATAGCCAGCGATGCATTCCCGATCACCGACAATGCTGAGGACGTATAATCTGTCAGGATGCTTCTCTCTTAAGGTGCGCAGTTGCTCGCGTAGTCGCGGGGCCAGAGCAGGAGACGCCGCTGTGTAGGTGAGAAAGCCGAGAATTGACTTGTATCCACCTTCCTCCACCACAGCCTCTGCGAATTTGCCCATCAACGAAAGGTCATTGAGCACCTGAGCCGTTGCGTCGACGGGGTTGCGAGGAGCTGCGTAAGGCAGGATCTCTTTGAGACGTTTCTGGGCGTCCGCAGGCATTTCCGGCATTGGAAGCCCTAATTCCTCCGCGGCATCGGAAATAACCACGCCACCGCCGCCACTTATCGTAATGACGCCCAGCGTGTTGCCCGCCGGATAGATTCGGCGGGTAGCCAGCTGTGCAATATCGAGCAACTCTTCAGTAGTGCGCGCCTCCACAGCCCCGCAATCCGCTAGCACCGCGCGAGCCACTGCATCGTTCCCAGCAATCGCAGCGGTATGCGATTTCGCCGCCGCGCTGCCCAGCGAAGTGCGACCAACCCTCATGACGACGACCGGCTTCCGCGCCTGCCGTGCCGCCTCAAGCGCCGACACGAAGCGCTCGCCTTGATTGATGCCTTCTGCATAAACGGCGATGACGTCGATGCCATCATCCGCCACCATGTGAGCAATCGCATCGCCAAGCGTGATGTCTGCCTCGTTTCCCGTCATCACGCCTTGAGCGATACCGAGGCCACGGTTACGCATAACGCTGACGATGTGTCCGCAGTAAGCGCCGGACTGGCTTGCAACGCCAATTCGTCCTACTGGCGGATAGCCAACGTCGAAGGCGGAGGTGAAGCTACCGCAAAAACCGGTGCGCAGATCAAATAGGCCGAGTGTGTTTGGCCCGAGAATGCGGATGCCGGCCTTGTTTGCCGCCTCGATCATTCGGGTCTGTTCCGCCAGACCGCTGCTGCCTGTTTCAGCAAAGCCAGAGCTGAATACGACAGCTGCGGATGTGCCGCGTTTGCCAAGCTCGGTGATCGTTTCGCATACCAACGCAGCAGGCACCGCCACGATTGCTACATCCGGATCTTCCGGTAATTCGGCAACCGTTGGGTATGCCTTAAGACCTTGTATTTCGGTCCTGTTCGGGTTCACTGGCAGGATCGTGCCCTTGAACCCCCTTTCGAGCATCACGGCGATTGGTCGGCCGCCAATCCGTTTAGGGTCAGACGACGCGCCAATCACAGCCACAGAACGCGGCGCGAATAGCCGCGACAGCCCGTCTGTCACAACGTGGCCTCCGATCCGAGTATCGCAGTCACTTGGCTTGACAGTGTACCGCCATTCCCGTGGCAAAGGGCGATATCACAAGTCTTCAGTTGCCGCGCGCCTGCTTCTCCACGAATTTGAGTGACGGCTTCCAAAATTAGGAACAGCCCGTACATGCCGGGATGCACACAGGAGAGGCCACCGCCATTGGTGTTGACGGCAAGCTTACCTCCCGGCGCAATGGCGCCGTCCTGAACAAAGCGTCCACCCTCTCCCTTTGGACAAAAGCCTAAGTCTTCCAAGAAAAGAAGAGTTGTGATCGTGAACGCATCGTACAGCATCACCAAATCGACGTCGGATGGCTTCAGTCCGGCCATCGCAAATGCTCGCGGTCCGCTCTCGGCAGCTGCTGTGCGCGTGAGATCTGCCATCTGCGTTATGGACCGATGGGAATGGGCTCCGCCAACGCCCAGCACATATACTGGCTTTTTCTTCAAGCTCTTGGCGCGGTCCGCTCGGACCATTACACAAGCGGCGCCCCCATCCGTGACGAGACAGCAATCGCGACTCGTGAAGGGATCGCTCACCATACGCGAAGTGAGTACAGCCTCCCGGGTAAGAGGTCGGCGAGCGAAGGCAGTTGGATTGAGAGTTGTCCACTGC
>QGVC01000646.1 GCA_003242645.1 Pseudomonadota bacterium | reverse complement strand
GTGTTGATGCGCGAGATTCAAGCGGCCGGCTACACGGGCGGGATCAGCCAGCTCAAGGCCTTCGTTCGGCCTTTCAAGGTCGTTCGCCCCGACCCGGTCGTACGCTTTGAGACCGCACCGGGGCTGCAGATGCAAGCAGATTTCACGACGATCCGCCGTGGCCGCGATCGATTGCTCGCGTTCGTCGCCACACTTGGCTACAGCCGCGCCGCCTTCGTTCGCTTTACGGACTCCGAGCAGTTCGCAGATTGGCGCGATGGCTTGGTCGGCGCCTTCGAGTACTTCGGCGGCGTGCCGCGCCAGGTGCTGTTCGACAACACCAAGACGGTCATCATCAAGCGCGATGCCTATGGGCCGGAGCTGCATCGCTGGCATGCGGGCATGCTCGAGCTCGCTCACGAGTACGGCTTTCAGCTACGGGTGTGCAAGCCATACCGAGCGCGTACCAAGGGCAAAGTTGAACGCTTCAACGGCTACTTGAAGCGCAGTTTCCTCGTCCCGCTGAACGCCACGCTGCGCGCTGCGGGCCTGAAGCTCGACGTGCAGACGGCCAACCGCGAAGTGCTGCGCTGGCTCAATGAGGTCGCCAATACGCGCGTGCATGCGACAACCGGCGTTCAACCGTGCGTGCGGTTGCCCGAGGAGCAAGCTCAACTGGGCGCATTGCCGATCCGCGAAACGCAAGACGCTCCGGCGATCTCGCACGCCAGTGTGATCCCGTTCGAGTCGTTTCAGCATCCGCTGTCGGTGTACGACGCGCTGCTCGGGAGCGCGGCATGAGCCTGCAGCAACAACACATCAGTGCGCTCTGCGAGGCGCTCAAGCTCCCTGCCGTGAGTGCCGAGTGGTCGGCGTTGGCACAACGCGCCGCCGACACACAGGCGAGCTTCGCCGATTTTCTCGCTTCGCTCCTGGAAGCTGAACAGGCGGCACGCACCGAGCGTATTCGCCAAACGCTCCTGAAGCTTGCGACACTGCCGGCGGTCAAGACGATCGAGAGTTACGACTTCAGCTTCGCCACCGGCGCCCCGAAGCAGCAGATCCAGGAGCTCGCCTCCTTGAGCTTCATCGACCGCGCCGAGAACGTCGTGCTGCTCGGGCCTTCCGGCGTCGGCAAGAGTCATCTGGCGATGGCGCTTGGCTACCGAGCGGTGATGGCCGGCATCAAGACCCGCTTCATCACGGCAGCCGATCTCATGATCCAGCTCTCCGCTGCAAAAGCCCAGGGCCGCCTCAAAGGCTACTTCAACCGAGCGATCCTCGGGCCGAAGCTGCTCATCGTCGATGAGCTTGGCTACTTGCCGTTCGGCCGAGACGAAGCGAACTTGTTCTTCAACGTCGTGGCCAAGCGCTATGAGCGCGCCAGCATGATCCTCACCAGCAACCTGCCGTTCACCCAATGGGCAACGGCACTGGCCGACGATCAGACGCTCACCGCCGCATTGCTCGATCGGCTGCTCCATCACGCCCACATCGTGCAGATCGCCGGCGAGAGCTACCGGCTGAAGGACAAGCGCAAGGCCGGATCGATCAAGGCAGCGAAGAATCAGTAACAGGCCCTGGGGTGGGTCAAATTTACTTCGGCGTTTTCGGTCGAGGGTGGGTCAAAATTCAATCGGCGTTGACAGTTAGCAATGCCTCTTGCGCGCCAGGCACTATTACGCGCGAAGACATGCGTGTGATTTGTTGAAAGACTGGAAGCTTGCGAAATGACTTCGAAGCTCCACCTCCGCTGAATGAGCTCTTGAGTTGATTGAGAACACTCGTCTTGATTGCGGCCAGCCGCGCACGAGAATGGAAGGCCGATAGCTTCAGGAATCCGTTCTCAGCGAAGAAGTC
>QGVC01000203.1 GCA_003242645.1 Pseudomonadota bacterium | reverse complement strand
ACGCGATTGAGCAGGTCGCGATCATGGCTGACGATCAGCACCGTGTGCGGATAGGTGGCGAGATAACTTTCGAGCCACAGCGTGCCTTCGAGGTCGAGGTAGTTCGTCGGCTCGTCGAGGAGCAGCAACTCGGGCTCGAGGAAGAGAACGGCCGCCAGAGCAACGCGCATACGCCAGCCGCCTGAATATTCTCGACAGGGTCGGCGCTGGGCCGCTTCGTCGAAGCCTAAGCCGGCGAGGATCTGGGCCGCGCGTGCCGGCGCGGAGTGGGCATTGATGTCGGCGAGGCGCTGGTGAATATCGGCGATGCGGTGCGGGTCGGTGGCCGTTTCTGCTTCCGCCAGCAGCTTGGCACGCTCGGTATCGGCCGAAAGAACCCAATCGATCAGGCTTTCATCCCCGCCGGGAGCCTCCTGGGCCACATAGCCGATGCGGGTATGCTTCGGGATGCTGACCGAACCGCCGTCGGGAGAAAGCTCCCCGGTGAGGATGCGCAAGAGGGTCGTCTTGCCCGCGCCGTTACGGCCGACGAGGCCTACCTTGTGTCCGGCCGGAATGGCTGCCGTGGCGCCATCGAAGATCAGCTTGCCTTCGATCCGAAATGTCAGGTCGTTGATGTGCAGCATCCGGCCGGAGATAACGGCTCAACCGCGGCTTGTCACGTTTGCGCGACGGAAACCGGGCGGCTCGAATATCGGCTATGGCACGGAGGTTGCGGCAAGGCGCTACTCTGCGGCATCCCGTGACTGCCGCTGGTCGTAGGCCGCCCGCGCAGCGGCCACACGCGCGTGATTGGCGACAGCCCATTCGCCTAGCGCCCGCAGCGGCACCAACAGGTCTCGCCCGAGGTCCGTAAGCTCGTATTCGACCCGCGGTGGAATCGTGGGGTAAACGGTCCTGGTCACGTAACCGTCGCGCTCCAGGCCGCGCAACGTAACCGTCAGCATCTTTTGCGAGATGCCATCGACCGAGCGCTTGATCTCGCTGAAGCGCCGCCTGCCCTGGCCCAGCAGCATGATGATCAGCACGCTCCACTTGTCCCCGACGAGCGAGATCACGTCGTTCACGATCCGACACTGGCCAGGAACATATCCTTCACATGGTTCCATCCGGGTGCCTCGGTCTCAAAAAAGTGCCGTCTTGCGCAAGGGAGCACAGTCTCACAAGTAAAGCAAGTCACCTTTTTATACGGAGGCTCTAATGAAGACTGTCGCTGTGCTCGTCGGCTCTTTGCGTAGGGAGTCGATCAACCGAAAGTTCGCTGAGAGTCTGGCAAAGCTGGCAGCCGGTCGCTTGGATTTCCGCTTCGTGGAGATCGGTGATCTGCCGCTCTACAACGAGGACCTTTGGGCCGATCCACCCCAGTCGGTGTTGCGGATGAAGAGAGAGGTCGAGGCGGCTGATGCAGTGCTGTTCGTGACGCCGGAGTACAACCGCTATTTCACGCCGGCCATCAAGAACGCCATCGATTGGGGCACGCGTCCTTGGGGCCAAAACTCTTGGTCGGGCAAGCCATCGGCCGTGATCGGAACATCCCCGGGCGCAATTGGAACGGCAGCGGCCCAGAACTCCCTAAAGGCACTGCTGACGGTCGTGGATACGGTTCTGATGGGCCAGCCGGAAGTTTATTTTGCCTACAAGCCTGAGCTGTTCGACCAGGACAACAACGTCGTGCCGGGCGAAACCAGAGATTTCCTGAACACTTGGATCGACCGCTTCGCGGACTGGATCGAGCGGACCGGAAAGGCCAGGACAGAGGCGAAGGCGGCCTAATTCACGTCCGACCAAATGGCGGAGGATGCCTCACCCTCCTACAACGGGCCTGAGAGATTCATACAGCAAGCGCAGCTGGACATTCTCGTCAGAGAGGGAAAGCTGCGCTGCAAACCAGTCCTGCACCAGCTTGCAGACGACCTGGGGTGGGGCCTGACCGAGCGCGGTGGGGTTTGAGAACAGCTGCATTTCCCGATCGGTCCAGCCCCGCTCGATCAAAGCCTGCTTGACCTCCTGATAATCCGACTGGCGCGGCGGCAAGTGCATCTGTGGCGAGCGGCGGCCTTCCACTATGGCCTTGAACACCGCCATTGGCAGGCGCTGCAGAACCTCCGCATGCTCGCGCACGCCCATCAGCTCCACGACGTGGGGGCTCAATTCTCCGTGACTGATGAAGCCGTAGCAGGCCTGATCACTTTGCTGCGAGAGGTGCTGCAGGTTGTTGAGAAAGCTGTCCGCGATCTCATGCAGGGTCTCGGGGGAGGCAGCGAGCGCATGCTTCGCGTTTTGCTTGCGTAATGCCACCACGGCCTCAGCCAGACGGCGCGCGATCAGTGATCGATCGGCGCCTTCCGACCTCAGCCGTGCGACTTGTTGAAGCTGCTCGTCGTACCAGTCGGGGAATTCCTCCTTCAGGAGTTGCCAAAGCTCCCCCTGCTGGAAGGCAGCTTCGATCTGATCGTTGCCAATGGCGGCTGTGCGCGTGACCTCGGGCGAGTCCGATTTGTTGTCCGCGGCGCTGGAGCTCTCGCCGCCAAATAGGTTTACGAGGGCCGCGGGGTTTTGGATGAGCGCCACCAGCCGCGTCGGACTCGGAATGAGATCCATCGCGAGCCAGAGCGCCCCGCCGAGAACTGCGACGAGGATAGTGGCGATCGCGAACCGTCTCCAGCGCCGCCGCGGTCTTTCCGGCTGGAAATCGTCTTCGAAATCGTCGTCGTCCCCGAGGTCGTGCTCATAGGGCTCGGAGACCGCGACTGGAGCCGTGGTCGCCCGGGCGGGCTCGGCACGAGCATGGAGGCGCTCGCGAGGGGCATCGCGCTGAGCTTGCCGGTGATCGTGCTGAGGGTAATGGGTCTGGCTCTGCGGTCGGTATGCTTGGCGCTGCGGCTCCGGCCGCGGTGGAATGGTGGTCGGGAATACGGCGGGCGCAGCCCTCCAATCCGGGAAACCGTAGCGCCACACGAGGTCGGTCGGACGCAAGTGGCCGAGCTCGACGAACTTTCGCATTTCCAGGTCCGTCAAGGGCCCGTACTGCTTGCCGTCTCGGGCGATATACCACTCTATCTGAGGATCAGCCCCCGCCATCGCTCGCTACAGCCTTTTCATATACTCCGGTGCCGAGCATAAGATCGTTCTTCCCTCGGGAGCAACGGCAGGCTTTGGCCGTCTTGCCGGCATCACCAGCGGTTGGTTTACCGCGATGACCCCACAAGCCATTAACCATCAACCTCCCGTTGATCCTCTCGCAATTCTAGCGCCGGCAAGACTATTGCGTCCTTTCCCTGGGCGGTTTCATGGCAAGCCTCCCTTGCTGGCCTGCTGACCGACAGCTATAACCCGGCGCCAACCAGCGGACCTAGCGGAATAGAGGGCAGCATGGCCATCGAGCGTACTTTATCCATCATCAAGCCGGATGCGACCGAGCGTAACCTGACTGGCGCAATCAACGCACTGATCGAGAAGGCCGGGCTTCGCATCATAGCGCAGAAGCGCGTGCGCTGGAGCAGGGCGCAGGCCGAGAAGTTCTACGAAGAACACAAAGGACGTCCGTTTTATGACGAGCTGTGCGATTACATGAGCTCCGGCCCAATTGTCCTCCAGGTGCTCGAGGGCGAGAACGCGATTGCCAAGTACCGCGAGGTCATGGGTGCCACCGATCCAGCCAAGGCGGCCGAAGGCACCATCCGCAAGCTTTATGGCCGCTCAGTGGGTGAGAACTCGGTCCACGGCTCGGATAGTCCCGCGTCTGCTGAGCGCGAGATCGCTCTTACGTTTTCTCCCGAGGAGATCGTCGGATAGCAGGGATCACGAGCCGCGGGGAGTCCAGAGGAACGCTCCGCGCGGCCCCTTAGAAGTGCTTCTTCGGCGCCAGCGCCCGCTGCGCCCAGCAGGGATAGCTCGCATAGTCGCCACCAGGATCAAGGTTGCGGGCTTGGATGCACTCCATCGAATCGGAATGCTCCGATTCGCGATAGCGATACCCATACGGGGGCGGAGGCGGTCCGTAAGCCCAAGGCGGGGGCGGCGCGTAGTAGCGATGGGCAGACGGTGAGCGAGCCCTCTTCCGGGCGTCCGCGTCGTCGGGAATGACGACAGCGAAGGCGCCAAAAGCGATCAGGGCGGCAAGAAAAAGTCTCATGACCAACTCCTTTGGCCAGGAGCATCGGTCCTGGCAGATATCCCATTCGTTCAACTCACGTTCCGTGCACCCCGATCGCGTTTCGCTTTCACTTGATTGCGAAAGCCGTTAGCGTCAGGTCGAGTTCGGCACTATGGGAACGAAACATGGACGCCCGGGTTCCGATTGGCTATTCGGCCTGCCCGCACGACTGCCCGTCGACCTGCGCACTCGAGGTTGAGCTGCTCGGGAACGGCCGCATTGGACGCGTGCGCGGGTCGAAGGAGAACACCTACACGGCCGGCGTCATTTGCTCGAAGGTCGCGCGCTACGCCGAGCGCATCCACCATCCCGACCGGCTGCTTTATCCGCTGCGGCGCAAGGGCCCCAAGGGATCGCGCGAGTTCGAACGAATCTCCTGGGAGGACGCGCTCGACATCACCGCCGAGGCGATGCTGGCGGCGGAGCGCAAGTACGGCCCGGAAGCCGTTTGGCCATATTACTACGCCGGCACGATGGGTTTGGTGATGCGCGACGGCATCAACCGGCTCAGGCACGCCAAGCGCTACTCCGATATGTTTGCGTCGATCTGCACGACGCTGGCCTGGACGGGATTTGTCGCCGGCACCGGCAAGCTGGCCGGGCCCGATCCGCGCGAGATGGCCAAGTCCGACCTTATCGTGATCTGGGGCACGAACCCAGTGAACACCCAGGTCAACGTGATGACGCACGCCATCCGGGCTCGGAAGGAGCGCGGAGCCAAGATCGTTGCCATCGACATCTACCGCAATGGCACAATGGAGCAGGCCGACCTGGCGCTTTGCCTGCGTCCGGGCACGGATGGTGCGCTCGCCTGCGCGGTTATGCATGTGCTGTTCCGCGACGGGTACGCGAACTGGCCGTACATGGAGCGCTACACGGATTGCCCGCGTGAGCTCGAGGCCCATTTGAGAACGCGGACGCCGGAGTGGGCGAGTGCCATCACCGGGCTTTCCGTCGAGGAAATCGAGACGTTCGCGCGCATGATCGGCATGACGCCGCGGACATATCTGCGGCTTGGCTACGGCTTCTCCCGGCAGCGCAATGGCGCCGTGAACATGCATGCGGCGGCATGCATCGCTTCCGTCACCGGCGCATGGCTGCACGAGGGTGGTGGGGCGTTCCACAACAACGGCGCGATCTTCCACTGGGACAAGACGATGATCGAGGGCCTCGACGTTCGCGATCCCAGTGTGCGTGTGCTCGACATGTCGCGCATCGGCCCGGTGCTGACGGGTGACCCTTACGATATCGGCGACGGCCCACCCGTTACGGTGCTTTTCATTCAGAACATGAACCCGGTGCAGGTTGCGCCCGAGCAGCGGCTCGTGAAAAAGGGCTTCATGCGTGAGGACCTGTTCGTGTGCGTGCACGAGCAGTTCATGACGCCGACGGCGCAAATGGCCGACATCGTGCTGCCGGCCACCATGTTCCTCGAGCACGATGACATCTACCAGGCAGGCGGGCAGCAAAGCATCCTTTTCGGTCCGAAGCTCATCGAGCCGCCCGGCGAGTGTCGTTCAAATCACGACGTCATCGTCGAGCTGGCCAAGCGCGTTGGCGCCAAACATCCTGGATTCGAGATGACTCCGCGCGAGCTTATTGACTGGACGCTGCGGAAGTCCGGCTGGGGCACGCTCGCGGAGCTGGAAGAGAAGAAATGGATCGATTGCCAGCCGGATTTCGAAACCTCGCATTTCGTTAACGGATTTGGTTATCCGGACGGGAAATTCCGTTTCCGGCCTAATTGGGCCGAGGTGCCGGTCGGGCGCAGGCACGATTGGGGACTGGCACACTTGCCGCCATCGCTGCCCGACCATTGGGACGTGAACGAAAAGGCGGATGAAAAGCACCCCTTTAAGCTCGCGACATCGCCGGCGCGCAACTATCTCAACTCCACGTTCAACGAAATGCCTTCGAGCCGCGCCAGAGAAGGCCGTCCGCGGGCGAAGATTCACCCCGATGATCTAGCAGCGTTGGGGATCAGCGATGGCGCGCGCATCCGTATGGGCAACGAGCGCGGCGAGATCGTCATTCACGCCGAAGCTTTCCCGGGCGTGCAGCGCGGTGTCGTCATCGTCGAAAGCATCGCGCCCAATTCTGACTTCGAAGGCGAGGAAGGCATCAACACGCTGACGAGTGCCATCCAGGCAGCACCTTATGGGGGCGCTGCTTTTCATGATAACCACGTGTGGATCAAGCCGGCCTGAGCGAAACGGCAATCAGGACTAATTCGAACTTCGTGGCAGGCTGACCTTTTTCTTTCCCGCCGCGGAACCGATCCTGAGCTGCGGTGACATTCAATTGATCCTCAACCCGGCAGCTCCTGATCGGAGGAAATCATGGAACGGCGAACCGTCGATCTTTCAGATTACCCTGATCTCGTTGTCATTTATCTAGGAATGAGGGTCAATCGGTTGCGCGGGTTGCCCACACTGCTGCAATTCGGGCCGAGACTTCGCGCGATTGCGCAAAATCCGCCGAAAGGCCTGCTGGC
>QGVC01000645.1 GCA_003242645.1 Pseudomonadota bacterium | reverse complement strand
TGTTGTGACTGCTCTTGGGTACGTCGCCAGCATGTCTTCCCACTTGTTCGGCCACTTCTCCTTCGGTTGCTGCCGGTCGATAGCCACCGGCGTCAGGGCCTCCCCTTGCTCTAACACCACCGAAAGAAGCGCCGCGTCGTTGAGGCGATACTCTTCGATCCTCCTCATGACCTCCTCTTTCTGCGCGAGATCCAGTCTTCGCTGCTCGACCAGTCTGCTCAGATGCTGGTTTATCAACGTTGCACGCGAGGAAAGATTCCGTTCGATAACGCCAACAGCACTGACCCGCGCGCCAGCGAGACGTTCAAGCAGATGCTTATAGACCGCAACAAACTGCCGTTCTGCGGCTGATCGGCTGCACCCACTCTTCCCGCACAGTGCATCACACATCTCGTCGGTGAAAGAAGGGAACTCCGGAGTTCCGTACGGCGCCGCCGGGTTGACCAACGGTCCATGCAATACAGCTAGATCCGGCGGGTCTTCGCTCTCTACCGCCCTGACGATCGCCGCGACCTCCGATATTATTCTCGCCGCGTCGGTCAGCTTCTGAGTATCATCAAATGCATCGTCGAACGAGCTCTGATTCGCATCAAACAGCTCATCGGCAATCGCGATGTCAACCTTGAACTCTTCGCGCTTTTCCGATCGATCACCCACGCGCACTTGATATGTACCGACCCGGATACCCATCGGTGCCGCAGATGGAAGCTCGATTCGCGCAACCCCTCCATCGACGAAGCAGATCCTTTGCCCTCGAATTGAAGGCCAGAACTCGCTAGGCGAGTACTGGAGCTTTATAACAAGCCCTTCTTCGACAAAGAGAGCACGCAAACTTCGCGAGAACACACTCAGCTTATCGATGAAATCTGCCTGAACGTCAGATGTTCCGTCGCGCGCCGCCAGAAGCAGCTGAAGGAGGAACTCCCCCCTTTCCACTTTAAGGCGGATTCTGTCTTCGATCCGCGAATCGGCACTTTCCATACAAAGCCTTTCGTTAAGGATCTCTTGAGGTATTCGACATGCGAGTGGCCCGCTTCTCGGATGCAGCACGGCCCGGCAGCTCCATTCGCGTGGAACGTGAGCGCAGCCACTTAGCCGCCTGCTCGAGAACACTCTCTCTTAACCTCCTGTCTCGCAGCCCACACTCCCAGACGATGAGTACGCGCCAGCCAGCGGCGCGCAGGCGCGCCAAGTCGCGTTCGTCTCTTGCGACGTTCTCGCGAAACTTTTCACGCCAGAACCGTGTACGGGATCTAGGGGTATACGCGAACTTGCAACCCGGATGTCTATGCCAGAAGCATCCGTGCACCATTATCACCGCACGCCACCGAGGAAGCACCAAGTCGGGTCTCGTGTCCGCGATCCGTCTATGAAGTCGATATCGAAAACCCCGCGCATGGAGCGCTCTACGGAGAAGCAACTCAGGTTGGGTATCCCTGCCACGAATCGATCGCATAATCCTCGATCGAACCGACCGAGCGACGATGTCCGTCACCGACGCTCTCCTTTCTCTTCGGCGACGATCAGTTCACCGGCTTTGCTACAGATCACATGCCCTGGTAGAGTGTCTACAGTCGACGGTAGCCACCCCTGAACTCTCACTGATGCCTGTCGAGCCAATTCCTGTGATAGATCTGTTTGCCGGTCCAGGCGGGCTGGCTGAAGGCTTCTCGGCGGCTCGTCTGCGGACAGGGCGGCATGGCTTCGAGGTTCGACTCTCGATTGAGAAGGACCCCGTTGCGCACAGAACGCTAGAGCTCCGCAGCTTCTTTCGTTCGTTTCGCGGTGAGGTTCCAGACGAATACTACGATTACCTCCGCGGCGCGATTGATCGTGAAACTCT
>QGVC01000202.1 GCA_003242645.1 Pseudomonadota bacterium | reverse complement strand
CTTCCGGGTTCCCTTTATTCCCAATTCCCGGGAGGCCTTGCCCGCCTCGGCGTAGGCCTCCGATGCGTGCAGGAGCGCCTTGGATGGTATGCAGCCGACATTGAGGCAGGTGCCCCCGAATGTAGGCCGCTTCTCGACGACGGCCACCTTCATGCCGAGCTGCGCGGCGCGGATCGCGCACACATAACCCCCGGGGCCAGCGCCGATGACGATGAGATCGTAGGTCATTCTGGATCTGCTCTGCTGTTCTCAGCCTGCCGGGCTAAGCCGAATGGAACGACGGCGAAGCGAGTTCCTTCCGAAATCTCTTGAAGCCCATAGAGGATGGACCCGGTAACCTTCATGCGAATGACCTTAATCAATCGATCTTCGCAGAAGAAGGTCAGCCTCCCGAGCTTGCAACTAGAGTTCCAGCACCATCCGCTGCGGGTCCTCCAGCAATTCCTTCACACGCACGAGGAAGGTAACGGCCTCCTTGCCGTCGACGATCCGGTGATCGTAGCTGAGGGCGAGGTACATCATCGGCCGCACGACGATCTGCCCGTTCCGCACAACCGGGCGCTCCTCAATGCGATGCATACCAAGAATGCCGGACTGGGGTACGTTCAAGATCGGCGTCGAAAGCAGCGAGCCGAAAACACCCCCATTCGTGATCGAGAACGTGCCGCCCTGCATTTCCTCGATGCTGAGGCGGCCATCGCGCGCGCGACGGCTGAAGTCCGCGATCTGCGCCTCGATCTCAGCCAGCGACAGACGATCCGCCTCCCGAACAACCGGCACGACGAGGCCTTTGTCGGTGCTCACCGCAACACCGATGTGGTAGTAGTTCTTGTAGATGATGTCATTGCCATCGATCTCGGCGTTGACGGCGGGGATCTCCCGCAGAGCCTGAACACAGGCCTTCACGAAGAAGCCCATGAAGCCGAGCCGAACGCCGTGGCGCTTCTCGAACAAATCTCTGTACTGGGCGCGCAGGTTCATGATGGCGCTCATGTCGACGTCGTTGAACGTCGTCAGCATGGCGGCCGTGTTCTGCGCTTCCTTGAGGCGGCGGGCGATGGTCTGACGCAACCGCGTCATGCGCACGCGCTCTTCGCGCGCGGCGTCGCTGGGCGGCGATGGGGCCCGCATCTGCGGAGCCGGCGAAGGAGCTGCACGGGAGACCGGAAACGCGATCGTCTCCGCGGATGGCCTGGGCGGAGCCGCCTCAGCTTCCGGTGCTGCCCGCAGGACATCCTCCTTCAAGATCTGGCCGCGCCGGCCAGAGCCACTGATTTGCTCCGCCGTGAGGCCCTTCTCCTCCATAATCTTGCGAGCCGCCGGCGAGGGAGGCATCGGAGCCCCGGCTTCGGCCACAGCCTTCTCGAGCACCTCACCCTCCGCCTTGGCAGGAGCAGGAGCCGGCTTCGCTGCGGGTTGGGCCGCAGCTTCGGCCTTTTCCTTGGCCGGGGCGGCCTTTGCCGGCGCGGCCCCTTCCTCGATGCTTCCGAGCACCGTACCGACGGCGACGGTCTCGCCTTCCTTGACCTTGATGTCGCTTAATACGCCGCTCGCGGGCGCAGGTACCTCGACGGTGACCTTCTCCGTCTCCAGCTCGCAAATTGCTTCATCCGCCTGGACGGACTCGCCCGGCTTCTTGAACCACTTCCCGACCGTTGCCTCGGTGACGCTCTCACCAAGCGCCGGCACTCGGATCTCGACTGCCATAGTTGTTCAGGCCCTTGCTATCGATCGCTTACGAGTTCGGAGCTCATGGCTTGAGCGCTTCCTCAACCAGTGCTTGTTGCTCCTGCAAATGCCGAGACAGCAGCCCCGTTGCTGGCGCGGCAGCAGCAGCCCGGCCGACATACCTTGGCCGCAGGTGCTTCGCCCGAATATGTTGCAGCACCCACTCCAGGTTCGGCTCTATGTAGGTCCAGGCGCCCATGTTGCGGGGCTCCTCCTGACACCAGACGAACTCTGCATTCGGGAAACGCGCAAGCTCGGACATCAGCGCACGCGCCGGGAACGGATAGAGCTGCTCGACGCGCATGAGATACACGTCATCGATGCCGAGCTCATGCCGCATCTCGTAAAGGTCGTAGTAGACCTTGCCGGTGCACAGCACGACGCGCCGAATTTCGTTGTCCGGCTTGAGCTCCACCGTTGAGGCATCGAAGTGGGCGTGACTCCGGTCGGCGCCGTCCCAAAGCACGCGGTGGAAGCTCGTGCCTGGTCCGAACTCGTCGAGGTAGGAGACCACTCGCTTGTGCCGCAGGAGCGATTTCGGAGTCATCAGCACCAGCGGCTTGCGGAAGTTGCGATGGAGCTGCCGGCGCAAGATGTGGAAGTAGTTCGCGGGCGTGGTACAGTTCGCGACCTGCCAGTTGTCCTCAGCCGAAAGCTGCAGGTAACGCTCCAGGCGGGCGGACGAGTGTTCCGGCCCCTGGCCCTCGTAGCCGTGAGGCAGCAGCATCACAAGGCCCGACATCCTGAGCCATTTGCGTTCGCCGGACGAGATGAACTGGTCGATGATGACCTGGGCACCGTTGGCGAAATCGCCGAATTGCGCCTCCCAAATGACCAGCGCATGCGGCTCGGCGAGGCTGTAACCGTACTCGAAGCCGAGGACGGCCAGCTCTGACAGCATCGAGTTGATGACCTCGAACTTCGCCTGGTCAGGCGAAACGTGCTTCAGCGGCGTGTACCGGCGGCCAGTGTCCTGATCGAAGAGCACGGCGTGACGTTGCGAGAACGTGCCGCGCTCCACGTCCTGGCCCGAGAGCCGCACCGGGAAGCCTTCCTTAAGCAGCGTGCCGAAGGCCAGGTGCTCGGCCATGGCCCAGTCGATACCCTCGCCCGTCTCGATCATCTCGCGGCGCCGCTCAAGCAGCCGCTGGACGGTCCTGTGGGCGTTGAAATCGGCGGGGATGGTCGTGATCCGGCGCCCCACCTCCCGCAGGATGTCGAGATCGACGCCGGTGTTGCCGCGCCAATCGCCTTTTTCATTCGGCTCCAAACCCGCCCAGCGGCCGTCCAACCAGTCGGCCTTGTTCGGACGATAGGTTTCGGCGGCCTTGTATTCCTCTTCGAGCTTGGCGCGGAATCGAGCGCGTGCCTCCTCGACCTCCTCCGCCGTAACCACGCCTTCCTCGATCAGCCGCTTCGAGTAGAGCTCGAGCGTGGTGGGATGCGATTTGATGGCCTTGTACATCACCGGCTGGGTGAAGGCCGGCTCGTCCGCCTCGTTATGCCCGTGCCGCCGATAGCAGATCATGTCGATCACGACCGGCTTCTGGAACCGCTGGCGGAACTCCGTCGCGATCTTGGCCACGTGGACCACGGCTTCCGGGTTGTCGCCGTTGACGTGGAAAATTGGCGCCTCGACCATCTTCGCCACGTCTGTGCAGTACGGCGACGACCGCGAGTAACGGGGGTTGGTCGTGAACCCGATCTGGTTATTGATGATGAAGTGAACGGAGCCGCCCGTGCGGTGCCCCTTGAGGCCCGACAGGCCAAAGCATTCCGCCACGATGCCTTGGCCGGCGAACGCCGCGTCGCCATGAATGAGAAGAGGCATCACGACGGTGCGGTCATCTGGCGGGCAGCCGTATTGGTCCTGCTTTGCCCTGACCTTGCCCAGCACCACGGGATCGACGCTCTCCAGGTGCGACGGGTTTGCCGTCAGCGACAGGTGCACTGAGATTCCATCGAAGACGCGATCTGACGATGCGCCGAGGTGGTACTTCACGTCCCCCGAGCCCTCGACATCATCGGGCTTGAAGGAGCCGCCTTTGAACTCATTGAAGATCGCCCGGTAAGGCTTACCCATCACGTTGGCCAGCACGTTGAGCCGGCCACGATGGGCCATGCCGATCACGATCTCCTTCACGCCGAGCTGACCACCGCGCTTGATGATCTGCTCGAGCGCCGGGATCATCGACTCGCCGCCCTCAAGTCCGAAGCGCTTCGTGCCCGTGTACTTGACGTCGCAGAACTTCTCGAAGGTCTCGGCTTCGATCAGCTTATTCAGGATCGCTCGGCGGCCTTCAGGCGTGAACTTGATTCCCTTGCCCTCGCCTTCGATCCGCTCCTGGATCCAGGCCTTCTGAGCCGGCGAGGTGATGTGCATGAACTCGACGCCGATTTGGCCGCAATAGGTCCGCCGTAGAATCTTCAGGATCTGACGGATGGTCGCCGTCTCGAGACCGAGAACCTTGTCGATGAAGATCGGCCGGTCGAGATCTGCTTCCGTGAAGCCGTAGGTCTCCGGCTTCAGCTCGCGATGGACGCTCCGTTCGCTGAGGCCCAGCGGATCGAGATCCGCAATCAGATGGCCCATCACGCGATAGGCCCGGATCAGCATTAGCGCGCGGATAGAGTCCTGAGTGGCCCGCAGCAACGCGGCCATGGAAAGGTCGAAACCCGCCGCGTACGCTCGCTCCTTCAGCTTGTCGCGGATCCGCCGCTCCGCACCGACGTAATCTCCCGCCAAGGCTGCGACGAGCTCCGATTGCCCGTTTTGGGTGAGCTCCTCGAGCGGCCGCGCCCAAGACGGACCGTGCACCTCGGCTTCCACCGCTCCCCGCTCTTCCTGCAAGCTTTGGAAGAACAGCCGCCACTCGTCGCTTACAGAGCCGGGGTTCTGCTCGTAGAGCGCCTGCATCTCCTCGATGTAGGCAGCATTGGTTCCGTGCAGGAAGGAAGTTCGCGCAAAGGCCTCGTTCAGAGCTTGTCGTGACATCGTTTCACTTTGTCCGGATTAAGCGTTCGCAGGCCTGCGAACGCTGCGACGCACCCGATGGGCACCTGTTGACACACCGCCTGATTTAGTGCAGGCGCGCCGTTCCTTTAAGGCCCGCCGAGCGAGGTCCCAGGTTGTACTCCTTACCACGCGACCTGTTACCTAGCCGTTGAGGACTTTGACCAACGTCGTGCCAAGTGCGGCGGGGCTGTCGGCAATGGCGATTCCGGCCGACCGCATTGCTTCGAGCTTGTCTTCGGCCTTGCCCTTTCCCCCCGAGATGATCGCCCCCGCATGACCCATGCGCCGGCCCGGCGGAGCTGTCACGCCGGCGATGAACCCGACCATCGGCTTCTTCCGGCCCTTGGCGGCTTCGCTCTTGATGAACTCGGCGGCTTCTTCCTCGGCCGAGCCGCCGATCTCTCCGATCATGATGATGGAGTGCGTGTCCGGATCGGCGAGGAACATCTCGAGCACATCGATGAACTCGGTGCCCTTCACGGGATCGCCGCCGATGCCGACGGCCGTTGACTGACCGAGGCCGGCATCCGAGGTCTGCTTGACGGCCTCATAGGTGAGCGTGCCCGAGCGCGATACGATGCCAACGTGCCCGCGCTTGAAGATGTTGCCGGGCATGATGCCGATCTTGCATTCGTCGGGAGTGAGCACGCCAGGGCAGTTGGGGCCGATCAGCCGGGACGAGGATCCTTGCAGTGCCCGCTTCACCTTCACCATGTCCATCACGGGAATGCCCTCCGTAATGCACACGATGAGGGGAATTTCGGCGTCGATTGCTTCGAGGATGGCATCAGCCGCAAACGCCGGCGGCACGTAGATGGATGTTGCGGTTGCACCCGTCTTTGCCTTGGCTTCGGCTACCGTATTGAAAAGGGGTACGTCCGCCAGCTCCGGATCGGGGTGCTTGGCGCCGCCTTTCCCAGGGGTGACACCCGCGACGATCTGCGTTCCGTAAGCCTTGGCCTGCTTGGTGTGGAAGGTGCCCTGGCTACCAGTGATGCCCTGACAGATGACTTTGGTGTTCTTGTCGACGAGGATGGCCATTACTGCGCTAGTCCTGCCCTCTTGCCTCGAATGGTGCTTGCTTGTGGGACAGATTGAGCACCGAATCAAGTCGGTCGATGGGCGAAAGTGTCTGCTCGATCTGCAGAATTCCACCGGCGACCTGCCGCAGTCGCCGTGAGACCGCCTCTCTAGCTAGCAGCAGTGCACACAATATCCTGATTGCCCCTCCCCGGCACGAACGTAGACCTGCCGCAAGCCTCGCGCTCAATCTCGCTTCACCGCGGTCCTGCGGCAACCAGACAGACGAACCGGCATCAGGCAACTCAAGCTTACGATCCCGATGCCGGTCGAAATTCTTGGAAACCGTTACTGTGAGCCACTGCTCGGAGCCGTAGTGGCCGGCTCGCTAGCCGGTGCCGGTTCGCTGGTGGCCGCTGCCGGCTCTGACTGCCTCACTTCCACTTCCGGCATCATGTAGAGGTATCCAGCAATTGCCACGATGACGAGCACCGCCGCCAAAATCAGCGTTCGACTATTCATCGTGCATCCTCCAGAGTTGATCCGAAGGCGGACACGATATCGCTCTAATATGTTGAGAAGCGGACGTTCCTATGAACGGCGCGTTCTCCTCAAATCTGTTGCCGAAATGGCGCGGGACTGCGCGCGTTCATTCCTCGGGCTGGTTGTAGGGATGCTTCGGTGAGTGGCGCCGCCCTTTGCCGAGATCCCGTCGCGCACGAACGTCTTTGTCGGCCTTCTCGAAGGTTTCGATCAGATCGTCGGGCTCCCGGTTCACTCCTGGCTCGACATAACGCTGGTTGTGAACGTTCGCCTGGTCATCGCCTTGGAGGGCATTCCTTCCCATCATGTCCTGGGCAAGATCGACCTCATTGATCTCGTGAGCCTGAGGCGGCCGCACAG
>QGVC01000201.1 GCA_003242645.1 Pseudomonadota bacterium | reverse complement strand
GCCTTGTGGATGGCCTCGGCACGCGCCCCGATCATCTCGACGCCGTACTCTCCCAGGACTCCCTGTTTGTGCAGCGCCATTGCCGTGTTAAGCGCTGTCTGTCCGCCCATGGTCGGCAGCAGCGCATCCGGGCGCTCGGCGGCGATGATCTTGGCGACGATCTCGGGCGTGATCGGCTCAATGTAGGTGGCGTCGGCCAGCTCCGGGTCCGTCATGATGGTGGCCGGATTGGAGTTGACCAAAATGATCCGATACCCCTCGGCTTTCAGGGCCTTACAGGCCTGGGTGCCGGAGTAGTCGAACTCGCACGCCTGTCCAATGACGATGGGACCCGCGCCTATGATCAGGATGGACTCGATATCGGTGCGTTTCGGCATGGAAGATTTGTTCCAGACTTAGGCGCGCGCATTCGGCCCGCCGTTGGCCGGCGAAGGCTCGCGTGAGAAGATGCAATTCAAGGCTAGGCGGGCCTTATAGGCGAGGAATCTCAAGGACGGAACCCGAAAAGCGAGCACACCCAAGCGCTGATCGCCGCGAGTAGGAAGCAGCACGGCGCGCTTCGCCTCATTTGTGCCTGCGTTGTTGGCCTCCTGATTACGATGCTGCGATCTGACATCGAGAGGTCCGGGAGAGGTCTGTGAGTCCTGAATTCCTTCTGACGACGCTCATCGTGGTCGCCTCACCTGGAACCGGAGTGCTTTACACGTTGGCTGCAGGACTGTCGCGCGGCGCGAAAGCCGGCGTCCTCGCCGCCTTTGCCTGCACCCTGGGCATTCTTCCGCATATGGCAGCTGCGATCACGGGCCTTGCCGCGCTGCTGCACACAAGCGCGGTCGCCTTCCAGGTGCTGAAGATCCTAGGGGTCGTCTATCTCCTCTACTTGGCCTGGAGCACGCTGCGCGAGCACGGGGCGCTGGCGATCGAGAAGGATGCCCAGCCGCGCTCCGCCAGTCAGGTTATCGTCACCGGCGTGCTGATCAACATTCTCAACCCGAAGCTGTCAATCTTCTTCTTTGCTTTCCTCCCTCAATTCGTGAGTGCGGACGATCCAAATTGGCTCGCGCGCATGCTGGAGCTGAGCGCCGTCTTCATGGGCGTGACGTTCCTCATCTTCGCCCTTTACGGCGTCTGCGCAGCCGCCATGCGAACCTACGTGATCTCACGCCCGCCAGTGCTTGCCTGGATGCGCCGGGCGTTTGCGGCAGCTTTCGTCGGACTGGGGGCGAAACTTGCGCTCGCTGAGCGTTGATGCCCGCTTGAGGCTTGCTTCAGAGCGACGTGCGAGCGTGTCCTTAATTTGAGTGCCGTCTCACGCAGGACTTGTAGCGACCGAATTTTTCGCGCAGTTTGCTTTTTCAACAATTCCGCCCGGGCGCTGACGCGGAGCGCGCGTGCCGAGCGGGCTTGGGTCGTAACCGGCGCTTTTGGGCAGGAAAAGCGTTCCTCCTTCGCCGGAGCAACCCCGCGAGGCGAGCGATGACAATCGAGGACGAGATCAGGACCTTGCAGCAGATCCCCATGTTTCGGGATTTGGATGCAAGCAAGCTCAAGCTGCTGGCATTTGCCGGCCAGAGGATCACCTGCCGCAAGGGCGATCTCCTGTTCGACGAGGGCGATCCGCCCGATGCCGTCTACGTCATCCTCGATGGTGAGGTGGATGTGCTCAGAAGCGGTCCCGCCGGAGAGGTGCTGCTCGCACGTCTGGGCCGCAACGAGCTGATCGGCGAGATCGGCGTGCTCTGCAACAAGTGCCGCAATGCCCGCATCGTCGCCTACTCGGACGTGCAGGCCCTGCGGATCGAGAAGATGACTTTCATGCAAATCGTGCAGCAGGTGCCGAAGCTCGCCATGGCCATCATTCGTGAGCTAAGCGAACGCCTCGAGCACGCCAACGAGCGTCTGGCCGCGCGCGGGTAAACGCAGGCAAAAGAAAAGGGTGCCTCATCGGGGGGAGACCTAGAGGCACCCGGAACCACCGATCGAGTTTTAGGGGGCATGACCAGTGGTCGCACGCAAAACGCAGACCTTCGTTTTTGGTTCCACGTCTGACGATCTTTCTCGTCGATTGCGGCGCGGCGTTGCAACACCGCAACATCTCTAAAGCATGGACAGGTTGTGCGAGGCAGAACAGTAGCAACAAAAGTGAGTTCGACCGTTCGCCTCGGAGGCCGTGAGGGGGAACCGGACTGGAATGCTTCGCAAACTACTGACGATACTCGCCCTCGCAAGCGTCATTGCCGTTGCACCTCACTTGGCGATTGCAGACGAGGACATCGAGCGCGGTCGTGCCCTCGCAGAGCGCCTATGCGCCACGTGCCATATGAACCCAGGCCAGGGAGAGAAAGCCGGGCCAAGTGGCATCCCGGGCTTCAAGGCCGTTGCCAATCGCCCGGCACAGACGGCGGAAGGCATAGAGGCCTGGCTGCGGTCCGTCCCGCCGATGATGCCGAATCACCATCTGACCCATGAGGAGATCCGCGTGCTGGCGGCGTTCATCATGTCCCTCCGCGACGAGCCCTGAGGGTCCGTAGCAATTGGCTACACGAGCTGAAGAGCTCTAGAACATTATTAGACAGGTGACGACATGGCTGAGCTGCGGACCAATTCGAAGATCGAAGCGGAGTATCGCGCCCGGACGAAGCGCTCCGCGGAACTCTACGAACGCGCTCGCCGTGTCCTCCCCGCCGGCTTGACGCACGATTCCCGCACGCTGCTGCCCTACCCTATCTATGCAGCCCGCGCGTCGGGCCCGCGGAAATGGGATGCCGACGGAAACGAGTACGTCGACTATTTCGGCGGTCACGGCGCCCTGCTGCTGGGTCACAGCCATCCAGCCGTCGTGAAAGCCGTTTCGGAGCAGATCGCTCTGGGCACCCACTGGGGGGCATCGCACGAGCTCGAGGTGCGCTGGGCTGAGCTGATCAACCGGCTCGTTCCCTGCGCCGAGCGGGTTCGCTTCACTGCTTCCGGCACCGAGGCCTCGCACTTGGCGCTGAGGCTTGCCCGCGCCTTCACTGGCAAGCCCAAGGTGATCCGGTTCGTCGGCCACTTTCACGGCTGGCACGATCAGGTGGCGGCGGGGGCCAACTCACACTACGACGGCAGCGTGCCCGCGGGTGTCCTGCCACAGATCGTTGAGCACACGATCCTGCTGCCGGCCGACGATCCGGTCCGAGTTGCAGAGACGCTTAATCAGCGGGCTGACGTTGCGGCGGTGATCCTCGAGCCCTCGGGTGCGTCCTGGGGCCAGGTTCCGCTGCCGCCCGGCTTCCTTGCGAAGCTGCGCGAGATCACCCGCGAGGCCGGCGTGCTCCTGATCTTCGACGAGGTCATAACGGGATTCCGCTGGTCGCGCGGCGGGGCGCAGGCGCGGGTGGGCGTCACGCCGGATTTGTGCGTGCTAGCGAAGATCGTTGCGGGCGGTCTTCCCGGCGGTGCCGTAGCAGGCCGCGCCGACGTCCTGGACCAGCTCGATGCGGATGTCGCCAAGCGCAACGCGCGCGAGAAGATCGCCCATCAGGGCACCTTCAACGCCAACCCGCTGAGTGCTGCGGCAGCTATCGCCACGCTCTCGATTGTGGAGCAGGAAGACGTGTGCGAGCGCGCCGAACGCGCGGCGGAAGCCATCCGCGCCGGCATGCGCCAGATCCTCGTCGAGGAGCAAGTGCCCTGGGGCATCTACGGCGATGCGTCAGCGTTCATTATCTTCCAGAACCCGAAGAATTTGCCGCTGGACCCGGCGAGCTTCAATCCGCTGCAGTTCGGCTTTGCCGAGCTGAAGGCCACCCGGAACGCCAATCTCACCTATCGGCTCCGGGTCGCGCTTCTTGCGAATGGCGTGGACCTCATGGGCGCCCCCGGCGGGCTCGTCTCCGCGACCCACGGTGAGCGTGAGGTGGCCCAGACGCTCGACGCGTTCCGGACGGCGGTGCGGTGGATGAAGGCGGAGGGGGATATTCCGGCTTTCTAAAACTCAGATACGACTTGGCGTCATGGTTTCGCGCCGGACGTTGCCGCTTCCCATACGGTCAGCGCCTGTCGGGTTGCGGCAACATCGTGCACGCGAATAATCTGAGCGCCCTGCCCCACCGCGGCCAAGGCCGCGCCGACTGAGCCGGCAACGCGCTCGGCCGGCGCTTCCACGCCCGTCAGCGCTCCGATGAACCGCTTGCGCGAGGCGCCGACCAGGATAGGCAGGCCGAGGGCGTGGAAAAGCGCCGTATGCGCCAGCAGCGAAAGGTTGTGCTCCAGCGTTTTGCCGAAGCCGATGCCGTAATCGATAATGAGCCGCGACCGATCAATGCCAGCGGCCTCGGCGCGGTGCACCCGTTCCTCCAGATAGTCGAAGATGTCGAGGGGGGCGTCGTCGTAGCGGGGATCGATCTGCATCGTCTTGGGATCGCCCAGCGTGTGCATGAGGACGACCGGCAGCCCGCTTTCCGCCGCAACCTCCAGGGCATCGGGATCGTGCGACAGCGCAGAGATGTCGTTGATGATGTCGGCCCCGGCGTCCGCGGCACGGCGCATGACCTCAGCGTTCCTCGTGTCGACGGAAATTAGAGCGCGCGTCCGGCCGACCAGCCCCTCTAGGACCGGCATAAGGCGGCGCAACTCCTCATCTACTGGCACCGGGTCTGATCCGGGGCGCGTCGACTCCGCGCCAAGGTCGAGGATGTCCGCACCCTCCTCCTCCAGCCGCAGGGCATGGTCGATGGCGGCTTGAGCCGTCGTCAGCCGGCCGCCGTCGGAGAAACTGTCCGGGGTGATGTTGACGATCCCCATGATCCGAGGGCGGTCGAGCGAGAGCCCGGCAATCCGCGGGCGCGGCTGGCGCAGCGCCTCCAGAGCCTCGGCCGCTGCGGCGCCCTGCCGGCCCCAGTCGCGCTCGCAGTATTCGCCGATCTCGAATACGCGCGTCCGCCGGCGGTCTCGCCCGACGCGCTCGATGACTTCAAGCCCCATAAAGGTGAGCCAACCGCCGGCAAGCTGAAGGCCCGGAGCTTCGATTTCCTCCCCGCTCGCAGGGCGCACGGGCGTGAGGCCGACAGGTCTGACGTAGAGTTCGCGGGTCATGGGATCTGTGATCGATTGAGCTGCCAATCGCCGGAAACCTCATCGCACGATTTCACAGCTTGGCAACTCACGTCGTCACGCGACAAAAAAAGCGGCCGCAGATTCCTCCGCAGCCGCTTCGCTTTGACAACTTCGATCCGCCTTACACCTGGGGCTGGGGCTCCATGCCGCCCGGCGCATCCGGTTCCTCGCGCGGACGGATGCGGCCGGCTGCCGGCACGGCGGAGCCGACCGGCCCCTTCTTGTCCTCGTCGTCGTCGCGGCGAACGATTTTCTCACCCCGCATGACGGCCAGGCACTCCTCGCCGGTGATGGTCTCGAACTCCATCAGCGCCTGCGTGATGGCCTCAAGCTCCTTGCGGTGAGAAGACAGGATCTCCCAGGCCTTCTTCTCGCCCTCGGTGACGATGCGGCGGATCTCCTGATCGATGAGCCGCGCCGTCTCCTCGGACATGTTCTGGCGCTGCGTGATGGCGTGGCCGAGGAAGACCTCCTGCTGGTTCTCGTTGTACCGCAGCGGTCCCAGCACCTCGCTCATGCCCCACTCGGTCACCATGCGGCGGGCCAGGTCGGTGGCCTGCATGATGTCGCTCGCGGCGCCCGTGTTGAGGTGGTCCTTGCCGTAGACGAGCTGCTCGGCGACGCGACCGCCGAAGCACATGGCGATCTTCGCCTCGCACCACTGCTTCGAGTAGCTGAGCCTGTCGCGCTCGGGCAGGCTCATGGTGACGCCCAGCGCGCGGCCGCGCGGGATGATCGTTACCTTGTGCAGCGGATCGCCGCCCGGCATCAGGAGGTTGACCAGCGCGTGGCCTGCCTCGTGGTAAGCCGTAGCCAGCTTCTCCTCCTCGGTCATGGCCATGGACCGCCGCTCGGCGCCCATCATGACCTTGTCCTTGGCGTCCTCGAACTCCTGCTGGGTCACGAGGCGCTTGTTCCGACGGGCTGCCAGCAGCGCGGCCTCGTTGACGAGGTTTGCGAGATCCGCGCCGGAGAAGCCGGGCGTGCCGCGTGCAATGACCTTCGGGTCGACGTCGGGCGCCAGCGGCACCTTGCGCATATGCACGCGCAGGATCTTCTCACGGCCCGTGACGTCCGGATTGGGCACGACGATCTGCCGGTCGAACCGGCCCGGACGCAGCAGCGCGGGGTCGAGGACGTCCGGCCTGTTGGTGGCCGCGATGAGGATGATGCCCTCATTGGCCTCGAAGCCATCCATCTCCACGAGCAGCTGGTTCAGCGTCTGCTCGCGCTCATCGTTGCCGCCACCGAGGCCCGCGCCACGGTGCCGGCCGACGGCGTCGATCTCGTCGATGAAGATGATGCAGGGCGCGTTCTTCTTGGCCTGCTCGAACATGTCGCGGACGCGGCTGGCACCGACGCCAACGAACATCTCGACGAAGTCCGAACCGGAGATGGTGAAGAACGGCACGTTCGCCTCGCCAGCAATCGCGCGGGCGAGCAGCGTCTTACCGGTGCCCGGAGGGCCAACCAGCAGCGCGCCACGCGGAATGCGGCCGCCAAGGCGTTGGAACTTTTGCGGGTCGCGCAGGAACTCGACGATCTCCTGGAGGTCGGCCTTGGCCTCGTCGACGCC
>QGVC01000644.1 GCA_003242645.1 Pseudomonadota bacterium | reverse complement strand
TATCTGAGATGCCACGAGTTTGAAGAGTTGAGGGCGCTGACTACCATTACGCAAAGGCGGCAGCGATACAGACAGTTAAGACAAGAGCCTGAGTTTTCGGACCTTCAGGACATTGACGGGAACGCGAGCGACGACGTAATCGAGGAGAATCTCGCCCAGTGGGAAAGAGCGCATACTGAACGGCTGCAACGATTTCGCGACCGAGGACAATTCTTCGGCTTCAAAGAGGTGGGCGAAGCCAGACTGGAGCGGTATACGAGGTTCGTCTTCGTCCCGGCAGTGAGAAACGCAGCAGAAGATGCTGTCGAGGGGCGCGGACGAGTGATAACGGAGCTCATGGAGTTGGTGGTCCGGGGCACGCTAAGACAGCGGAGCGACGTCCAGCAACTCCGCGAAGATACCATGGCGAAATACCGAGCCCTTGTAGCCCCCGAGACCGGCCTCGCGGAGCTTCAGCAGCTGCAAAGCGAGCTTGACCGGACGCTACAACTCTTTGCGCCTGGAACAAGCTTACAGATAAAGTGGGAGCTACCGGCTGAGATAGATATCCCCTTTCCACAAGCTAAAGTGGAGCTAGAGGAGGACGGCTACAGGGCTCCCGTTGACCGAGTTGGACACGGCCTTCAAAGGGCCTTCCTTCTCACGGCCCTGGAGTACTTGTCGCTTATGCAGGGTCGCCGCCAACCTGGGTCGGGCGACAGCGGCGAGGACGCGACCTCGGCTGAACCCGGACTCATAATTGCCCTCGAGGAAGCAGAGTTATACCAACATCCCAGTCGGCAGAGGCACTTGGCGAGAATCCTATTGGAGTTAGTCCAGCGACCACCGCAAGGAGTATCCTCACTCCAGGTGGTATACTCGACCCACTCACCACTATTTGTGGATCTTGAACGCTTCGAACATGTGAGGGTGCTTCGTCGCGTCGAACTGGCCCCGGATGTGCCGAAGGTTACCCGGATATCCCAGGCTTCCTTACGGGATGTCGTCCAACGGAAAGAAGAGATCTTTGGCGCAACGCCAGGCACATTCTCCCTTGAGGCTGAGAAAGCGCGCCTCCGAACATTGATGACGGCATGGACGAATGAGGGGTTTTTCGCGGGAGCAGTGGTACTGGTAGAGGGAGAGGAAGACAGGGCCGCGCTGCTGGGAGTAGCCAAGTTGCTCGGGTATCATTTCGAGGAGAAGGATATCGCCGTGATTCCTTGCAACGGAAAAGGGAATCTTCCGAAGGCAGCCTTGATCTTTGCAGGTCTCGGGATACCTACTTATCTGGTATGGGATGGCGACAGGAACAAAGGTCACAAGGACGGAAAGCCGGACGTCAACCGCGCGCTTCTAAGGCTCGTAGATGCACACCCAGTTGATTTCCCCGACACGACGGTTACTGAACGCTACGCGTGCTTTGCAGACGACCTGACGTCGGAGATCCGTTCTTCGATTGGCAATTCGTATGACCTTTACTTGGAGGACTTGAAGCAAGAATACGGCTTTCAATCGCCGAGAGATGCGATGAAGAATCCGGCAGTAGTTGAAGAGCTTCTTAGGAGAGCCGAGGAAAACGGGAAGCGGGTCAAGACACTGGTTGATATTGTTCAGCGCGTTATGTCAATGGCAACCGTTTGCCACCATTAGCGGAAGGAGGGGGTCACGGTGGAGAGAACGCCTGTTCTGTCGAGCAATCTCGCGTCAGTGGGCTACGATCGGGAAAATGGTATCCTTGAAGTAGAGTTCAAGAATGGACGAATTTACCAGTATTTCGGCGTTCCGGAGGCAGTTTACATCGGCCTAATGAACGCACCATCGCACGGGCAGTTCTTTCACGAACACATCCGGGATGTGTATCCATACC
>QGVC01000200.1 GCA_003242645.1 Pseudomonadota bacterium | reverse complement strand
CCCTTCCAACTCTCCGTAAAGCTGTGAATGGACAGGATCGCAGGCGTCGTTCCTGTCGCCAAGCAGCGGTCGAGCACGTCGTCGATCGCGTTGTGATAGGGCCAATAGTAGAAGCGCAGGCGCTTTTCCCGTTCCTCGGGTGTAATCACGCGATTGCCCGGAACGATAGCGCCGTCCGACAGCCGCATGATCAGCGTTGGGTCGTCCTCCCCGCGGTTGGGGTCGATCAGCAACCGAGAGTAACGCGTCATGACGGCGGGCGCGTCCAAGGCCTCTGAAAGTCGCCGCGTCACCTCGGCAGCTCCGATATCGTAAGCAATGTGGCGCTTGAGCTGACTGTCCGGCAGCCCAAGCGTTCCGTACTCCGGAGGGAATGCGTTTCCAGCGTGATCGCAAAGGAGAAGCAGACCGCGGTCAGCACGTCCGGGTAGAATTGTGTACGTAGCGGTGCTCTGAGCCTCGATCTGGCGTTCTGACATCTTCATCTGATTGGGCCGCCGCTGTTGCATGGTTCCCATCATCCAGCCTTGACGCAGCAAAGCCAATCCCGCAGATGAGCGCTGGTCGGCATTGTGACGCGGAAACGCAGCGAGCGCGGGGTTACCGGTGAACACAGACGATCGTCAGCACAGCACCGGGGTTCAGCGCCGGATCCTGCTCGAAATGTTCCAGGCGGCCGTTCAACGGGCTCACCCCGCGCGATGTCTGCCGCCGCATCTGCCCGCTACGCCTCCCCCTGGGAATGGCCGCATAATCGTGCTCGGAGCAGGCAAGGCGTCCGCAGCCATGGCCGTGGCAACCGAGCAATTCTATCGCGAGCGCGGGCTCAGCGACCGATTAACGGGTTTCGTGACGACCCGGCACGGCTACGGGCTTCCAACCGATCTCATCGAGGTGGTCGAGGCGGGCCACCCGGTCCCGGATGCCGCCAGCCAAGCTGCTGCCGAACGGGCACTGAGCTTGGCGCAGGAGGCTGGGCCGAACGACATTGTCCTCGTGCTGCTGTCGGGAGGCGCTTCGGCCCTGTGGGCAGCGCCAGCCGAAGGGATCACCCTCGAAGCCAAGCAGGCGCTGACCAAGGAGTTGCTCAAGTCCGGCGCGCGGATCCACGAGCTCAACTGTGTGCGCAAGCACCTCTCGCGCATCAAAGGCGGCAAGCTGGCCGCTGCCGCCTATCCTGCCCGCCTTCTCACTCTGGCGATTTCAGACGTGCCGGGTGATGATCCGGCAACGATCGGTTCCGGGCCAACCACGGGCGACCCGACAACGCTTGCCGATGCCCGCACAGTGCTCAGCCGGTACGGGATTTCGCCGCCTCCTTCGATCAGTGCAGCACTGCAGAACCCGGACAATGAAACGCCGAAGCCCGGCGCGGATGTGCTCGCCAACTCCGAGTACAGGCTGGTTGCGGCACCCAAGGCCTCGCTTGAGGCTGCTGCGGAGATTGCCCGCGCCAACGGTTACCGGGTCGAGCTCCTGGGCGACGCGCTCGAGGGTGAGGCCCGCGAGGTCGCTGAGCAACACGCCGCGCTCGCTCGCGAGTGGCTCGCCAAAGGAGAGCGGGTTGCGATACTCTCGGGCGGTGAGCTTACGGTCACCGTCCGGGGCAGTGGCAGCGGCGGGCCGAACCAGGAATATGCGCTGTCGCTCGTGGAAAGCCTAGGGGGAACTCCTGGCATCGCTGCGCTTGCCGCCGACACTGACGGCGCCGATGGTGGTGCCGGAAATCCGGATGATCCGGCGGGGGCCATCGTGCTGCCTGACACTCAAGCACGCGCTTTAGCGTGCAATCTCAAAGCCGCCACCTTCCTGGCCAACAACGATTCGACCACTTACTTTCGGGAGCTGGGCGACCTCGTCGTCAGCGGTCCCACGCAGACCAATGTCAATGATTTTCGCGCCATCCTGATCGATCCCTGATTAAGGAATTCCGTTCTTCTGCATGCCACATATCGACCTTTCCCGATGAAAATGGACACACAAGCGAGCGTTCCAGCTTGGACTTCGTGGGCACTCGAACGTCCTCAACCTCTCCTGACAGGATCACTCGTCTGCTTGGCGGCTACGTTGCTTGCCGCCAACCCTGCGGCCGCAGATCTCAAGCTTTGTAATGCCTCGAACAGTCGAGTCGGGATAGCAATCGGCTACCAGGACGAGAAGGGTTGGGCCACCGAAGGATGGTGGAACATCGGCGCGCAAACGTGCGAAGTTCTGCTTAAGGGTGCGGTCCCGAGCCGCTTTATTTACGTTTACGCGATTGACTACGATCGTGGTGGCGAATGGTCCGGCACGAACTACATGTGCACCCACGACAAGTCGTTCGCCATCAGGGACGTGACCGATTGTCAGCGGAGAGGGTACCGGCGGACGGGTTTCTTTGAAGTGGACACAGGCGACGCCAAGGATTGGACCATTCGCCTCTCCGACCCCGAGAGTTCGAGAGCAGAGCGCAAATGAAGCGTAATCGCAGGGTCAAGATCGTCGCGACGCTCGGTCCTGCCTCGTCAGATCCGGACATGCTGGAGCGCCTGTTTGCGGCAGGCGTCGATGTCTTCCGCATCAACATGAGCCATTCGACTCACGAGGTCGCGCGGAAGCTCCATGCGGCGGTTCGAAATGCCGAGGTGAAGTTCAGGCGGCCGATCGGAATTCTCTGCGACCTGCAAGGCCCGAAGTTCCGGATTGGCGAGATCGAGGGCGGGCGAACGTTTCTCAGCGAGGGCTCGCTGTTCCGGTTCGACACCAACGAGGAGCCTGGGAACTCGGAGCGGGTCTTTCTGCCCCATCCGCAAATTTTCGAGGCCGTCGAGCCAGGCCACACGCTCTTGCTGGACGACGGGAAGCTCAAAATGCGCGTGGTCGACCGCAGCGTGCGGGAGATCACGGCCGAGGTCTTGGTGGGCGGGGCATTGGCAAGCCGCAAGGGCATCGCCACGCCGGACAGCATCCTGCCTATCAACCCGATCACGGAGAAGGACCGCGCGGATCTCGATTTCGTGCTGCGGCTTGGGGTCGATTGGGTTGCGCTTTCCTTCGTGCAGAGGGGTGAGGACCTTGTGCTTGCCCGCCGCCTGATCGGCCAAGCGGCCTCGATCATGGCCAAGATCGAGAAACCCTCGGCGATCGCTGATCTCGACGAGATCATCGCGAATGCCGATGGGTTCATGGTGGCCCGAGGCGACCTGGGCGTCGAGATGCCCATAGAGAAGGTGCCGGGGCTGCAGAAGCAAATCACGCGGAAGGCTCGCGCTGCTGGCAAGCCGGTGGTTGTGGCCACTCAGATGCTGGAGAGCATGATCTCCTCGCCTGTGCCCACCCGCGCCGAGGTCTCCGATGTCGCGACCGCTGTGTTCGACGGCGCGGATGCCATCATGCTTTCGGCAGAGTCTGCTGTTGGGCAGTTCCCCCTGGAGGCGGTGCAGATGATGAACCGCATCGCCATCGAGGTGGAGAACGACCCCGGCTACGACGATTTGGTGCACGCTATGGCTACGGTGCCGCAACCCACGGGCGCCGATGCGATTGCTGCGGCCGTTCACAAGATTGCAAGGACGCTGAAGCTCTCGGCCATCATCTGCTACACGGCGACGGGCTCGACAGCGCTCCGGGTGGCCCGCGAGCGACCGGGTTTGCCGGTCATCGGCCTGACACCCGTGCTGGCGACCGGGCGCAAGCTGTCACTGGTGTGGGGCATTCATTCGGTGCTGACGAGCGACCCTGCTAACCTCGCGGACATGGTTCGCAAGGCTTGCCGAATAGCGTTCGAGGAAAAGTTTGCAGGGGCGGGCGATGGCGTCATCATCACGGCCGGCGTTCCGCTTGGCACGCCCGGGACGACGAACATGGTCCGCATGGCCTACCTAGACGAGAATGGCGCGCCGTTAGCTGACCAGGGGTGATCGGCTCCAACGAGCCGGGTACGTTTCTTGGCTTTGGAAGTTTCGAAGCCGGCCACGAATAGCGGCGCACGGATACTAGATGCCTTGGCCGCGCACCTCTCTCTCGAGCTCCTCGACCGCCTTCTGCGCGCCTTCGGCGAACGGGTGAATCTCAAGGAGCTTGCGGTACGCCTCGAGCGCAGACTGGTTCGCGCCGTACTCGCGGAGAATGTGCGCGAGCGCACTCAAGGCCCGGAAATGGTTTGGATCGAGCGCCAGCGCCCGCCGGAGATCGCCCAGCGCACGGTGGGTGTCGCCTTGGAGGTAGAGCAAGTGACCGCGCTGGCTCCAGCCTTCCGCGTAATCGGGCGCCTGCTGGACCACCTCATCCAGCATCCGGAGCGCCAGCTTCATATTCTTTTCCTTAACGGCCTTGATCGCGCGGGCCATGAGCACGGTAACCGTGTCGCTGCCCGAGACGGCCCATAGCCTCATGATGGCCTTGGCGGTCTTGTCGGCCGTCTGCTCGTCCTCCGCAGTCGCCAACAGGGCGTAGAGGTTATCGAGCATCTTTGCCCGCTCGACGGCACTGTCGGGCAATTTCTCGCGCAGCTCAGGCGCGGTTTCGTCGCCTTCGCCCTCCAGGTCAGGGGGCGAAACATCGGGCATCTCCAGCCCGCGTTCAGGGCTTTCCCCCAGCTGCGCCTGGGAAGGCGCGGGCACCAATACGAAGCTCGCCGCAAGGCAGGCGCTTGCGGCAAGAGCAATGAGGCGATCAGAGGTTGAGCTGCGCATGCACGGAAACATAGGTCCGGCATCGGGGCTCGTCAAAGCCCCTCAAGGCTGCGCAACCAATCAGCCCTGGCGAGCCTTGAAGCGCCGCTGCGTCTTGTTGATCACGTAGACCCGGCCCCTCCGCCGGACCACGCGGTTCTCGCGGTGGCGTGCGCGCAGTGATTTCAGCGAGTTTCTAACTTTCATGGCACGTCCGTGGCCCTCCGGGCCTCCAAGGCCACGCAGGTCCTCTCTTCCTAATGGGATGGGAATGCGAATTGCGCGGAGACTAGGACCACAAAACCAGCCGATACGCAAGTCACGAATGGCCGCGTTCTTGAAAAGAACAATCGTAGAAGCGTCTTGCACCCTCGAAAGCGGTCGCTCATAACGCCAGCCACCAAGCCGGAGAAGACAGATGAATCTTCAAGATTTCACGACGCTCACGTTCGACTGCTACGGAACACTGATCGACTGGGAAACCGGTATCGTCGAGGCGCTCGAGCCGCTCACGAAGCGAGTGGGCCGCCCGCTTTCCCGCGACGAAATTTTAGAGGCTCATGCGCGCCATGAGTCCTCTCAGCAGGCTTGGACGCCTACGAAGCGCTACTGCGATGTTCTGGCTGTCGTCTACAAGCGCCTGGCCGAAGAGTGGGGCGTGTCCGTCACCTGGGATGAATGCCTGGCTTACGGAAACTCCATCGGAAACTGGCCCGCTTTTCCCGACACGGTGGAAGCGCTGCAATACCTCAAGCAGCACTACAAGCTCGTCATCCTCTCGAACGTCGACAACGCGAGCTTCGCGCTCAGCAACAGGCGGCTCGGCGTGACGTTCGACGCCATCTACACGGCTGAGGATATCGGCTCGTACAAGCCGTCCTTGCGGAATTTCGAGTACATGCTCGAGAAGCTCAAGACGCTGGGGGTGGAGAAGAGCCAAATCCTCCACACGGCCGAAAGCCTCTTCCACGACCACCTGCCAGCAAATCAGATGGGCCTGACCTCATGCTGGATTCATCGGCGGCATGCCGTCGGAGGGTTCGGCGCAACCATGAAGCCGGATTCGATGCCGACCACGCAGTTCCGGTTTACGAGCCTTGCCGAGATGGTTGAGGCTCACAAGAGCGCGGTTAACGCGAAAGGATAACGACAGCACACGCCTAACTTTGGAGGCTAGGCGTGGCCTAGCCTCTAGCGATTCGACACCAATGCTCACCCGATATCGCCTTATCCGCGCAGGCGAGTTCTCAGGATGCGGGGAAATTCGTCGCCACCCAGATAGTCGCCATCGCCTCCGGACAGGGCGGTCGACGGGGCCCGCTGCTGACTTGCGCTCGGTCCATGATCCGAGCCGCCTTGGGGCTCAGATGACGATTGCCGCTCGCCGAAGCTCCACCAACCTCCTCCGCGGGTGTCGGGAGTAGCGGGCGGTGGCGGCTGATCCCCGTTGCTGGTCCGCGGATAGCCTTGACCGTGATCCTGCGCAGGCTGGCGGACAGCTGGCGTCGGGGAGCTGCCACCGGTGAACCAAGCGTCGATGAGATCGATTTCGTCCGGCGTCAAATTGAGGCCGTGGCTGCGGCAGCGGGCGACAACGTAGTTGCGGAAGCGACCAGCAAAGAGGTTTGCCGACGCGCCCTGCTCGAACCAGGGGTCCGGCTCCCCAACGACGTCCAATGCGAAACGGACATCCTCCCTGCGGATATCGAGCCCCAGCTCGCGCGCCCGGTTGGTCACGTTCGCAACGGTCTGTGCGCCTTGCACGCCGTTGGTGTTGATCTCCTGCGCCAGCAACTCGAATAGCGCCCTGTACTCCGGCGGCGACAACGGAGGAGCTTTGCTCGCTTCATGAATGCGCGCGATGGACTGTTGAAGCGCCGTCGCACCTTCAGCACCTCGCGACGAGGGCTGAGGAGCCTGCGGCGGTGGCGCAGAGGGTGGCGCGAGTGAGCGCGGAGGCTGCGCCGACCCGGTCATCGCATCGTGAAACGACTGCGCCAGAGATGGGCTGCTTGGGGGTAACCGGGTTTCGGGGGGTGCTGGGACGTTCACGC
>QGVC01000199.1 GCA_003242645.1 Pseudomonadota bacterium | reverse complement strand
TCTCACGTACGACGGCATCGCCGCCTTTCTGCCGGAGCATTCGGCCGATGGGGCCATGCGCGAGGCATTCAATCGGCATCAGCGGAGAGATAAAGGCTTCGGCCCCGCAGCTGGCCCCACTGCCTCCGATGCGCTCGCCGCAGCATTCGAGAGACACGGCTATTCCGTCCTCAGAGGCAAAAGTCCCTGGGTTCTCGACGACCGCCAACGCGAGTTGCGACGAGAGCTGGAGCGCGGATGGGCGGCGGCCGTACGCGAGACCGGCCTCGTTCCGCCTGCCACAATCGACGAGTGGCTGGCTCACCGAGATGCTGCCGAGCCGGCGGTGACCATCATTGGTCACGAGGACCTGCTGGCGCTTCCTCCTACCGCTTAGGCAAGCCTGTCAGCATCCGCCGCAGCACGTTGTCCTTGCGCACGAAGTAGTGGAAGAGCGCCATGCCGGCGTGCCCGATGACGAGCACAATGAGCAGCCAGGCCAGCGACGCATGGATGGCCAGAACCTGGTTCGCGAGCTCCTGGTTCGCTGACGTCAGCGCAGGCAAGGAGAACAAGCCGAAGATATCGAGCGCCGGATAGAGCGAAATTCCGGTCCAGCCCAGGATCGGCAGCACAATCAGCAAGACGTAAAGCAACCAGTGGACGATTGCGGAGCCGGTCCGCTGCCACGGCTCGAGGGTCGGCTCGGGCTTGGGTGCCCCGTGCACGAGCCGGTAGGCAAGGCGCGCCAGCACAACCCAGAGCAAGATGAAGCCGAGAAGCTTGTGCGTGCTGTAGAGCGAATTGGTGGTCTCATCCCAGATGTTAAGGTCGTAGCCACGGTAGACCATGGCCAGCCCGATCGGAACCTGCACCGCGACGAAGGCGACGGTGATCCAATGGAACGCGCGCGCGACGGCGCTGTAGCGCTCGACGGGGGGATCGGTGTTCGGCACGTACTCTGTCATGGAGATCTCCCATCGCTTCTGAGGTCGCAGTCGAAAAGGACATCGCCGTCATCAAGCAGGTGAACGCGGGTGCGAGGGCGCCGTGCCTCGCACAAACGGCTGATCGGCCTGAGCGCGAGGCCCGTCTGTCCCGATCCAATGATCAAAGGCGCAACGAGCAGGTGCAGCCGATCCACGGCTCCCGCATCGATGAAGCGGGAGACAGTGCGGGCGCCGCCTTCGATCAGCAGCCGCTTGAAGCCGCGGTCGAACAACGCGGCAACGATCTCATTCGGATCGATCCCCATCGGACCAGAGACCAGCCGGATCACCTCGACCCCCTCGGGAACCTGCGCATCGCACGCGCGGATCACGATCCGGCGCGCGCCATCCTCTGCGAGGCACTGCGCATTGACAGGCAGCTTGCCATTCGGATCGATCACGACACGAGCGGGATGCGGACCGCTGACCCGGCGGACATTGAGACGGGGATCGTCAGCCAGCACCGTGCCGATGCCGACGACAACCGCATCGACGCAGGCCCTCAGCCGATGCAGGTGGTCCAGCGCCGCATCGCGATTGATCCAGCGGCTTTCACCCGTCGGGGTGGCGACGCGGCCATCGAGCGACTGCCCGAGCTGCGCCACGACGAATGGCTGGGTGAGGCTGGCCCTCCGAATGACTTCGCAAGGGTCGTCGTTTGCGATTGTGTCAGCCCTGCTCTCGCTCATGTTCTCGACTTGGAGCAGATCCCGTTGGCCGGTGCTTGATCGGCAAGCGTTCCTCCCGTGAAACGTGGGCGGTTTGATGTGACTGAACCCCGCTCACGCTCGATGCACCGCGCATCCTACCATGCAGCGATCGGAATACAGAGCATCCACCCCGCCTGGCGCCTCCTGGGCCGTGCATATCTCACGCCCCTTAACCGACGCAGGCCAGCCTCGGCGGCAATACGCGGCGGGGTTTTGGGTTCGCGGCATCGGCGTTTGCCCGATGGCGCGATGAACCGCTGACTCCAACACTCGGAGAACATGCTGAGGCTCGCCAACTTTAACCATTCGCGCTGATTTTTTGCGGGGAAGCCAAGCCCATACGCTGCCCATGTCAGTTCCTGGTTCGGCTCTGGCCGGCGCGTTGGCCTCGCGGCCATGACACCCGATTTCACCGTCAACACGGGGCCGAATGGAGCGACCGCATTGCCTAGACCAGCGTCGCCAATCAATGCGAGCTTGGGCTCAGCGTCTCCCATCATCTTAGTACGTTCACCGCGGACATCTTCGTCCACGAGAACCTACCTGCGCTTTAGCGCGTTGTATCTGCCGATCCGGTTGTCGATGGCGATTTCCAGCTCTCGTTTGAGACGGAAAATGGCCCGAAGACGATTTGACGACCACAGTCGTCCTCAAGAACGCCCCATTGCTGACCGCTCGCCGTCCCGGCTCAGCCCGAATCCCCAATTAGCAAATCACGGCAATTGCGATCGAGGCGAAGAGACCCGACGGCGATTGAGTAGCATTCAACGAGTTCTGGCACCGCTGGTTGTTTGTAGATGTCCAAAGCGTGCCTGCGACACTACAGCGTACCAACGTTTTCGTTCGTCTTATCGAGGTGCCATCAGGCTGCCACACCGCGCGCTTTGTGTTCCGGGTGCTAGCCAGCGCAATGCGCGAGGTTCCGAACCGAATGTGACATTCCGGCCCGAGTTCGCTTTTTTCAGGCCGCTCATTCCCGACACAACGCTATGATGCTGATTTCCGTCTATCTCCGGGCCATAGGGCTCCTTCTGTCCGAGCGCTGGCACACGGCCTCGCTGGTCCTGGCGAACATCGGTGTTGCATTCGTCGCGCTCGCTGAACCGGTTCTTTTCGGTCGGGTCGTGGACGGCCTTTCCCGCGGCGAGGCTGTGTTCAATCTCATTCTCATTTGGGCGGTGCTTGGGATGTTCGGCATTTCTGCCGGCGTCCTGGTCGCAGTCGCAGCCGACCGGCTCGCGCATCGCCAGCGCCTCGCCGCAATGAGCCGCGCCTTTGAGCGCACGCTGACGCTGCCAATCAGCTATCTCGCCGAGCGGGGGACGGGTGCCACTGTTCGCACCATTCTCGCTGGCACGGATGCTTTGTTTGCCACGTGGCTGACATTCGTGCGCGAGCAGCTGTCCGCGGTTGTCAGTATTTTGTTTCTCGTTCCCACAGCCATTTACATGGATTGGCGGTTGGCCAGCCTGCTGGCCCTTCTCGCGGTGATCTACGTGATTCTCAACGTCACCGTCGTCTACCGCACCTCCGACGGACAGGCCTCTGTCGAGCGGTATTATGTCGACGTTTTCGGCCGCGTTGGCGACGTGATCGGCAACATTCCTGTCGTGCAAAGCTACGGGCGCCTTTCGGCGGAAGCGGCTGCTTTGCGCGATCTCATGAATCAGCTCCTCGCCGCCCAATATCCCGTGCTGACATGGTGGGGGCTGCTCAACGTCCTGACGCGCGCCGCCTCTACGGTCACCATGGTTTCGATTTTCTCGGTGGGTACGTGGCTCGCCAGCCGTGGCGAGGTCACTGTCGGCGAAATCGTGAGCTTCGTGGCGTTCGCCGGCCTCCTCATTGGAAAACTGGACCAGCTGTCGAATTTCGTGGCCCGCATGTTCATGCAGGCTCCGACACTGAAATCGTTCTTCGACCTGCTCGACGCGACCGTTGCCATCGTGGAGCGGCCGGATGCGAAACCGTTGCTGAACGTGAAGGGTCACGTGCGCTATGAGAACGTTACTTTCCGCTATGGCAAAGGCGAGCAGGGCGTTTTTGATCTGACCTTCGAGGCCAAGCCGGGCGAGACGGTCGCGCTCGTCGGCCCAACTGGCTCCGGCAAGACGACGACGCTCGCGATGCTGCAGCGTCTCCGCGATCCCGATTGTGGGCGCATTTTGATCGATGGGCAGGATATTCGGGACGTCACGCTGGATTCGCTCCGCCGGGCCATAGCGGTGGTGTTCCAAGACGCGGGCCTTTTCAATCGCAGCATCGCCGAGAACATCCGTATCGGCCGCCCGGATGCCACCGACGCCGAGGTCGAGGAGGCCGCACGCCTCGCCGAAGCGCACGGATTTATCATCAGTAAGCCGCGAGGCTACGGATACCTTGCGGGTGAAAGGGGAGCCGCACTGTCCGGCGGAGAGCGCCAGCGCATTGCCATTGCGCGCGCCATTCTCAAACAGGCACCGATCCTTATCCTCGATGAGGCGACCAGCGCGCTCGATACGGAAACCGAAAACAAAATCAAACGCGCGCTCGATACTCTGCGCCGCGGCCGGACAACCTTCATCATCGCGCACCGCCTTTCGACAGTGGCCAATGCCGATCAGATTCTCGTTTTTGACAAAGGTCGGATTGTCGAGCGCGGCACATTCAAGGAGTTGGTGAGGAAGGGCGGCCTGTTTGCCCGACTGGTCGCCGAGGGCGGCTTCACGGAGCCAAAGGAGCCGGACGAGCCGAAGCTTTCGCTCGTCGCCGAGGCCGTTTCCTAGCAGAGCTGCCGGCTAAATAGCCGGTCGTTCAAGCGAGGCATTCAAGGCTGGAAGATGATCGCGCCGGGCAGACAGGCTTTGTCCCGACGTTTTCAGACGGACGGCCCACCTTCGAGATGAAAACGCTGCTTGATTCGAGCGAACAGGCTGTCGCGCACGGAGCGGTATGTTTCGAGAATTTGCTCGCGATTGCCGAGCTCGACGACGGCCGAAACGTCGAGAGTCGGCCAGTACTCGACATCCACCGCCATCGTTCGTGTGAGCTCGAGGGCCTGGTGATGAGCTTCCGGCGAAAGGGTGATGATGAGATCGAAGCTCGTATCGTCCAGGTCGCTCAGGGTCCGCGGCCGATGGCGAGACATGTCGATGCCGATTTCACTCATTACCAATTCAGCGAACGGGTCGCGCTCCCCTGCGCGCACGCCTGCCGACTCAACGTAAATGCGACGGCCAGCCAGATGCCGAAGGATCGCCGCCGCCATCGGTGACCGGATTGCATTCATAGAGCAGACGAACAACACAGATCTCGGTACCTCCCCGCCCCCTTGGACCATCTCAGGCCTTCCAGTGCAGCGCACATACGAGCGTGAACAGCCGCCGCGCGGTGTCGTGATCCACCCGGATCTTGCCCTTGAGCCGCTCCATGAGAATCCGGCTGCCTTCGTCGTGCAGAGCGCGTCGGCCCATGTCGATCGACTGAATGCGTGAGGGCGGCGCAGAGCGGATCGCGTTGTAATAGCTCTCGCAGACGATGAAGTAGTCTTTGATCAGCCGCCGTAACGGCGACAGCGACAGCACGTGGGTCACGATGTGGTCGACCTTCGTGTTGCCGACGCTGAATACCAGCCGGTCATCGACGATGCTGAGCGTCAGCTTGTACGGGCCGTCATCGCGCCCTTCGAGCGCGAACGTATTGCAATCGAGAAGATCATAGATCGCGACCTCGCGTTCGTGCTCAATGTCCGGATTGCAGCGCCGAATGGATTTCCCATCGAGAACGATGGAAATGAGCCGCTGCGTACCCCCGCTTGGCTGGTTTTGGGATGCGTCCATGCCGGAAATCTTCAGCTTTTTCTTGAGCGCCGGATTTCGACCGAGCGCCTGTGCGCTTGGAGCCCCTCAGCAGACGCGAGAGTCATGGCCGGGGGCGACAGCTTCTCGAGTGCAGCTGCATTGAGGCGAAGAATTGAGGTTCTTTTCATGAAATCGAGCACGCCGAGCCCAGAGGAGAACCGGGCGCTGCGGGCCGTCGGCAGGACGTGGTTCGGGCCGGCGACGTAGTCACCGATCACCTCGGGTGTCAGAGCGCCGAGGAAAATGGCGCCGGCATTGGAAATGCGCTCGGCGAGAGACTCAGGATCCCGAGTAGCGATTTCCAAGTGCTCGGCTGCAATCCGATCGGCGAGCGGCGGCGCCTCGTCCAGCGAACGAAGCACGATCACCGCACCGAAGGTGCTCCAGCTCTCGCCAGCGATGCTGCTGCGCGGCAGCCCGCGAAGCTGCCGATCGACGGCGGCACACACCGCGTCCGCGAACCCGGCATCATCCGTCATCAGGATGGACTGGGCCGCAACGTCGTGCTCTGCCTGGGCGAGGAGATCCGCCGCGATCCACTCCGGATCGTTGTCGCGATCGGCGATGATCAGGACCTCGGAGGGCCCCGCGATCGAGTCGATGCCCACGATGCCGAAAACCTGGCGCTTCGCTGCCGCCACGTAGGCATTCCCGGGACCGACGATTTTCGCGACGGGCCGGATCGTCGCCGTGCCATAGGCGAGCGCGGCAACGGCCTGCGCCCCTCCAACGCGGTAGATCTCATCAACACCGGCAATGTGGGCCGCTGCCAGGACAAGTGGGTTCAGCTCTCCGCCGGGTGAGGGAACTACCATCGCAATCCTTGGCACGCCGGCGACCTTGGCGGGCACGGCATTCATCAGCACGGAGCTGGGATAGGAGGCGAGGCCGCCAGGCACGTACAGCCCCACCGATTCGACCGGCGTCCAACGGTGACCGAGCTCCGCACCAACGGAGTCCGTGTAGCGCAAATTTTCGGGAAGCTGACGCTCGTGATAGGCGCGGATTCGATCGTGGGCAAAGTGAAGGGCCGCAATCACATCGGGATTGGCGGTGCGAAAGGCCCCTTCGATCTCCTCTGATGCAACGCGCAAGTTCTGGGCGGTGAGGTCGAGCCGATCGAACCGGCGTGTCAGCTCGATGAGCGCGTCATCGCCCCGCGCGATGACGTCCGCGATGATGTCCCGGACGGCAGCGTCAACGT
>QGVC01000198.1 GCA_003242645.1 Pseudomonadota bacterium | reverse complement strand
CGTCATGCCACGCCCGATGACGGGCGCCGAAATGGTCATCACGGCGCTACAAGACCAAGGGGTTGAGTATATCTTCGGGTACCCGGGCGGCGCTGTACTTCCGATCTACGACGAGATTTTCCAGCAAGATAAGATCAAGCACATCCTCGTGCGCCAGGAAGGCGGCGCCGTGCACGCGGCAGAGGGCTATGCGCGCTCGACAGGCCGCGTGGGCGTCGTGCTGGTCACGTCGGGGCCGGGCGCAACCAACGCGGTCACCGGCCTTACCGACGCGTTGATGGATTCCATTCCCATCGTCTGCATCACCGGGCAGGTGCCGACGCATCTCATTGGCTCCGATGCCTTCCAGGAGTGCGATACCGTTGGCATCACGCGCTCCTGCACCAAGCACAATTACCTGGTGAAGGACGTCAACGACCTCGCGCGCGTTCTGCACGAGGCCTTCTATGTGGCGCGGACGGGGCGCCCTGGCCCGGTGGTGATCGACATCCCGAAGGATGTGCAATTTGCGACCGGCAACTACATCGGGCCGTCGAATATCGCGCACAAGACCTACAAGCCGAAGCTCAAGCCCGACATCGAGGCCGTGCGCGAAGCCGTCGAGCTGATGGCCGCCGCCAAGAAACCGATCTTCTACACGGGCGGCGGCGTCATCAATTCGGGTCCGAAGGCAAGCCAGTTGTTGCGTGAGCTCGTGCGGCTCACGGGCTTCCCGATCACATCTACGTTGATGGGGCTCGGCGCCTATCCGGGCTCGGACAAGCAGTGGCTCGGCATGCTCGGCATGCACGGGACGTATGAAGCCAACATGGCGATGCACGATTGCGACGTGATGATCGCCATCGGCGCCCGCTTCGACGACCGCATCACCGGCCGGATCGATGGCTTCTCGCCGAACTCGAAGAAGATCCACATCGACATCGATCCGTCGTCGATCAACAAGAACGTGCACGCCCACGTGCCGATCATCGGCGACGTCGCCTACGTGCTCGAGGAGATGGTGGCGGTATGGAAGTCACGCGCGCCGCAGCTCGACAAGGCCGCGCTCAAGGCATGGTGGAAGCAGATCGACCAATGGCGCGCGCGGAAGTCGCTGAGCTACAAAAAGTCGAACGACGTGATCATGCCGCAGTACGCCATCGAGCGGCTCTATGAGCTGACGAAGGATCGCGACGTCTACATCACGACCGAGGTCGGCCAGCATCAGATGTGGGCGGCTCAGTTCTTCAAGTTCGAGGAGCCGAACCGCTGGATGACCTCGGGCGGCCTGGGCACGATGGGTTACGGCCTGCCTGCGGCTATTGGCACGCAGATCGCCCATCCGAAATCGCTCGTCATCGATATTGCCGGCGACGCTTCCATCCTGATGAACATCCAGGAGCTGTCGACGGCCATACAGTACCGCCTGCCCGTCAAGGTGTTCATCCTGAACAACCAGTACATGGGCATGGTGCGCCAGTGGCAGCAGCTGCTGCACGGGAACCGGTTGTCCGAGAGCTACACGGCGGCGCTGCCGGATTTCGTCAAGCTGGCCGAAGCCTTTGGCGCTGTCGGCATCCGCTGCGATAAGCCCGCGGATCTCGACGACGCGATCATGGAAATGATCCGCACGCCGAAGCCGGTGCTGTTCGACTGCCGTGTGGCGGCACTCGCCAATTGCTTCCCGATGATCCCCTCCGGCAAGGCCCACAACGAGATGATCCTGGGCGAGGAGGTGTCCGACGAGGAGATCAGCACGGCAATCGGTGAGGAAGGAAAGGTGCTGGTTTAGGACCCGGGCTACATTGATCCATCGGGTGATGGCGCCTAAGTCTTAATAAATCTTACCTGCATAAGGAGAAATGGGATGGAGACCACTCGCCTGTCGAGCAAAGGTCAGGTGATCATCCCAAAGGGAATACGCGAGTCGCGCGGCTGGAAAGCCGGGACCGAGCTCATCGTGGAAGAACATCCCGATGGTGTGCTGCTCCGCTCTTGGCGCGTTTTCACGGCGACGCGGATTGAGGATGTTGCAGGTTGCCTCCGGCGTCGACGGCAGCCGAAATCTCTCGAGGAGATGGACGAGGCTGTCACTTCCGAAGCGCGGCGGCGTTGGAGGGCTTTTCAAAAGCAATGATCGCCGTCGATACGAATGTGCTCGTCAGGTTCATCGTCGCCGATCATCCTGAACAGTTCGACCGGGCTGTCGCTCTGATAAGGGATCATCAGATCTTCATCGGGCTGACCGTGTTTCTCGAAACGGAGTGGGTTCTTCGCAGTGCTTATGGCGCTACGCGCGAGGAGATCGCATCTGCATTTTCCGGGGTCGCAGGGCTTCCGAATGTGAGCGTCGAAGCGCCTGAAGTGCTCAGGGAAGCAATTGCGGGCTACCGTGAGGGAATGGATTTTGCAGATGCGTTGCACCTTGTTGCCGCGAGGGAAGCGGGTGCTACTGCATTCTCGACGTTTGACAAGGAGCTGTTGAAACGATCGGAAGCAATCGGCAGCCCTGTTCGGCTGATGGGGATTTAGCCGCATTCCAAACTTTGGTGGCCGCCCATGCACCTCACCATCGGAAATAAGCTCTACTCCTCCTGGTCCCTGCGGCCGTGGATGGTGCTGCGCGCGTTCGATATTCCTTTTGAGGAAACGGTGATCCCGCTTTATCGGCCGGAGAGCAAGGCGCGCATTTTGCAAGTTTCACCGAGCGGGAAGGTGCCATGCCTTACCGACGGCGACGTGACGGTATGGGAGAGTCTCGCGATCATCGAATATCTCGCAGAGAAATTTCCCGAAAAAGCCATCTGGCCCAAAAATCAGAAAGCGCGGGCCCATGCGCGCGCCGCGGCCAGCGAAATGCACGCAGGTTTGCAGGCGCTTCGCAACGCTTGCCCGATGAATCTCGGGAAACGGTTCGCGAAAAAAGATCGCGGGGCTGCGGTCGCTGCCGACGTAGCGCGCGTTACCTCGTTATGGAGGGAAGCAAGACAATCGTTCGGCAGCGGTGGGCCTTTCCTTTACGGGGAGTTCTCAGCTGCCGACGCGATGTTCGCGCCCGTGGTCACACGCCTCGACACCTATCAGGTCGACGTAGAGCCGGACACGCGGGCCTACATGGACGCCATTCTCTCCCATCCGGCCTTCGTCGCCTGGCGTGAGGCAGCGCTTCAGGAGCCCTGGTCACTTCCGCATTACGAGGAGGGCGAAACGCCCGTCGAAGTTTTTCATCGCCCGCAGAATTGAACGCTGCAGGCTTTGACAGGACTCGAAATCCATGCCTCAGACACAAAAACAGTCGCATTATCCCGATCCGACAAAAAAAGAAGAGATTGTCTCGCGGACGCTCTCCGTCATCGTCGACAACGAGCCGGGTGTTCTTGCCCGGATTGCCGGGCTGTTCTCCGGGCGGGGCTACAACATCGACTCGCTGACGGTGACCGAAACCGAGCATGAGAGTCACCTGTCGCGATTTACGATCGTAACGAAAGGTACGCCGGCGGTCATCGAGCAGATCAAGCATCAGCTCGAGCGCATGGTGCCGGTGCATCGTGTCACGGATCTCACCCTGTTGCCGGAGCCACCGCTCGAGCGGGAGCTGGCGCTCATTAAAGTCGCCGGCAAAGGCGAGAAGCGCATCGAAGCCTTGCGCCTTGCCGAGATTTTCCGCGCTGCCGTGATCGACGCTTCGACCGAGCACTTTGTTTTCGAGCTCACGGGCCGCACGAGCAAGATCGAGCAATTCATCCAGATCATGACGGAGCTGGGTCTCGTCGAGGTTTCGCGGACCGGCATCGCAGCCATGGCGCGAGGGCCCGAGGCGCGGTAAACCTCCGTTGACAGAGTTGCCGGCGACCTCGCCGGCTGATCGCGGAGGGGCTGATCATGTGGAGCTACCGGCGTCGTCTGGAGCAGGACCTCGCGCGCTGGCGCGAGCAGGGCTGGATCGACGACGCCGGCTTGGAAGGCATTCGCGCGGATCTGGCGCAAAGCGGCTCCACTATCCAGCTCTCCACATCGCTCGCTGTGCTTGGAGCGGTGCTCATCGGCTTTGCTGCGATGAGCTTCGTCGCAGCGAACTGGCAGGATATGCCGCGCATCGCCCGACTGGGGCTGCTCCTTGCAACGCTTTGGGCCTGTTACGGTCTCGCCGCTACGCTTCTTGCCCGCGGCTATGCTGGATTTGGACACGCAGCCGTCCTCGCCGGGGTCGGCGTTTTCGGCGCCAGCATCATGCTGATCGCCCAGATGTACCACATCGACGGTAATCCGCCCGATGCGGTTCTCATGTGGGCAGCCGGGGCTCTCTTGGCCGGCGTGCTGTTGTCCTCCAATCCCGCATTGGCGCTCGCGATGGTTCTGGTCGGCCTCTGGAGCGGCTGGGAAATGGTCCTCACGGAGGCGGTGCACTGGCCATTTCTGGTCGGGTGGAGCGCGGTGGCGGCCGTAATCTTGGTGCGGCGCTGGGCGCCGGGGCTGCACATCTCTGCAATTGTCCTCAGTCTTTGGACGATCAGCCTAGGCTATATCCTGATCGAAGGACGCGCCCATTGGGTGGTTGCCCTCATCGGTCTTGTGATCTGTGGGCTGGCTATCGCTGCGGATTTTGTCCCGGGTATTTGGCAGCGGGTTGCGCCAGCTGTCTTTGGCTACGGCTTGGTTATCGCCTATGTCGGCGCGTTCGCGTTCAAGTTCATCGAAAACCGGGAAGCGGGAACGCTGACGATCTTGTCATTCATCACGATGGCATTGCTGCTCGGCGCCATCGCTTGGGGCTGGCGCTCCGGTTACAAAGGGGTTCTGTGGCTGAGCTACATTTGTTTTTCAGCCGAGCTGCTGGCACTCTATTTCGTGACCATCGGTACGCTGCTCGGGACCTCGCTATTCTTTCTCGTGACCGGATTGATCGTCATTGGTCTTTCCTGGCTCGCCTACCGGCTGCACGCCCAGCAAGCCAAACCGCAGGAGGCGCTGCCATGATGGTCACGCGAGCGAAAAAGGTGTGGCTGGCCGCAGCTGCCGTCGCAGTGGTGCAAACGGCGGCTCTCGGCTGGATGGTTTTCGAGCGGGTGCAGCTGCTTCAGAACGGGCGCGAAATCGTGCTGCCTATTATGCCGGTCGATCCGCGCAGCCTGTTTCGCGGCGACTATGTCAATCTTTCCTACGGTGTAACGCGCATTCCGGGCGATCTCATCCCGGGGGAAGTGAAACGCGGTGAACGGCTTTACGTCACCATCGAAAAGAAGGCAGATGAAACGTATGTCCCCGTCGCGGTGAGCCGCGATCATCCGGGTGGGGTTGGCCCAGACCAGCTCGTGTTACGCGGGAGGGCTCAGAATTTCCGGCGAACCGGCCGCTTCGGCACCGGCGATATTTTCGTGCACTACGGAATTGAGAGCTATTTCGTGTCCGAGGGCAGGGGACTGGAGCTTGAAGCGATGGCTCGCGACCGCAAGCTCGCGGCAGTTATCGCGGTTGATCGCGACGGCAAGGCCGCCATCAAAGGTCTGAAAATTGATGGCCAACTCGTCTATGAAGAGCCTTTATTCTGAAGGTTTTTTGGCTCCTTAAACGCCACTGCCCATTCTGCACGAGCAACTTTGAAGTCGGCGCCGGAGCCGCGCTCCGAATTCCGCCTCTTTTCGTTAAGCCCCCGTTAACCCAAAGGCCGGTAAGTCAGGGGCAGAGAGGTGGAGTCTATGTTGCGTTCCGAGTCCCGGCCCGAACGGGCTGAAGCATTTCGTGTGGCTGCAAAAATCGTCGCGGTCAGCATCGCCTTCTTTTTTGCTGGCTGCAGCGCCGAGGTTACGCGTTTCAATAGCACGCCCATGTTCGGGCTGACTGGAAGCGCCAATCAGCGCCCACCCATTCCGCGCGAGGGGGTGTGGAGCAATAGCGGCTCGCGCCTTGCCGATTCCACACCTTATGACAATTCCTACCGCGGACCATCGTACGGATATGCAGGCGGGCACAATTCCTCGGCGCCATATTCGCCCAGCCGTCCAGTGACGGACTACGCTTCGGCAGGTAGCCGTTACGGCAATGACCAGCCGGCGCCGAGCCGTCCGGATTATCGGACACCGCCTTATCGGACCATCTACGAAACGTCACCCGGTCAGCCAGCTGGCAATCAATACCAGCCTCCGTCCTCGTCCCTTTATGGCGACGCGTACCGGCCCGAGGGGACCAGGATGGCTGCCCTCCCGCCGCAATCAACTCCTGGGCCGAAAAGTTTTGCGCCCCCCCAGAGGGGCTTCGAGACCACGTCTCCGCGGGTGAATGAGCGATCCGCGCCGGTGGGGGCGGGGTCGAATAGCAGCTCCCCGGAGATCGAAGTGCAACCTGGCGACACGCTTTATGGGATTGCTGAGCGTTACGACCTTTCGATCAGCGAGCTCATGACCCTCAATGGCCTCACGAGCCCCGTGCTGCGGCCAGGTCAAAGGCTGATGCTGCCGAAAGGAGCAAGGGTCGTCGTCGGCCGCGACCGTCCCAGCGCCTCCAATGAGACCCCAACTAGGGAGGTAGCTGCGCCGTATTCTCCCGCGCCCGTTTCTGCACAACAGCCTGCGGGAGAAGAGGTTTCTGCGTACGACAGTGAAGCCGATGGCGAGTTGAGCGAGGCAACTGACGAGGCGACGGAGACGTATACCATACAGCAGGGGGAAAGCCTTTATCGCATTGCCGTAAGCAAAGGTGTCTCCCTGGCAGAGCTCATGCGGATCAACAACATCGATGATCCGCGCAAGGTCCGCGCCGGCACGGTCCTGAAG
>QGVC01000197.1 GCA_003242645.1 Pseudomonadota bacterium | reverse complement strand
CACCACCCGAATTTTCCTTTTCCTCTTCTTCGGCAGCGTTAGATGTTTATAAAGGACAGGTTCCGCTCTCCATCCCCGGAGTGGCTCCATCGTCGTTCGAAATTGGGAGGCCCATCGCGTACCGAACATCAGCGGAGCCACCCATGCGGCAGTCGTGCCGCAATCACGAGGACTGAGCGGCGCGATCCATAGCGCGCAGATCAACGCGCCGGATCTTGCCTGTAATGGTCATCGGCATCTCGTCGATGAAGCGGATGCGGCGCGGATATTCGTGCGCCGCAAGTCGCTCGCGGACGAACGCCTGAATTTCGTTGGCCAGCTCCTCGGACGGCTGCACGCCCGGCTTCGGTACGATGAAAGCGACAACGATTTCGCCACGGATCGGATCGGGCGATCCAATGACCCCGGCCAATGCCACGGCAGGATGCTTCTGCAGGCACTCCTCCACTTCACCTGGACCGATGCGGTAGCCCGAGGAACTGATGATGTCGTCATCGCGCCCGTGGAACCAGAAGTAGCCGTCCTCGTCCTTCACCGCGACGTCGCCCAGCAGGCACCAGTCGCCGCGGAATTTCTCGCGGGTTGCATCCGGCCGGCGCCAGTATTCCAGGAACATCACGGGATCGGGTCTCCGGACTGCCACGATGCCCGGTTCACCCGGCGGGAGGACAGTACCCTCGTCGTTGACGATCTCGACGATGTGGCCAGGAATGGCCCGACCCATCGAGCCCGGGCGCACCGGGAACAGCTTGCCCGAGTTCCCGACCACCAGATTGACCTCGGTCTGGCCGAAGAACTCGTTGAGCGTCAGGCCGAAGGTCTCCTGCCCCCATGCGATCATATCCTCGCCCAGCTTCTCACCGCCCGTGCCGATGGATCGCACATTGTACGCGAAACGGGACCGAGGGTCTGGCACCTGGCGCATCAAGCGCAGAGCTGTTGGGGGCATGAAGACATTGCGTACGCCGTGCTTGGCGAGGAACGCGAACGCCCATTCAGGGTCGAACTTGGCCCGCGCTGCTCCGACCACCGGCACGCCGTGATAAAGCGAAGGCAGTAGGACATCGAGAAGTCCTCCGGCCCAGGCCCAATCTGCAGGCGTCCAGAAGCGGTCCCCCGACTGAGGGAACATGTCCTGGGGCAGCGATACGCCAGGCAGGTGCCCCAGCAGCACGCGTCCCGCATGGAGCACGCCCTTGGGATTCCCTGTGGTCCCCGAGGTGTACATCAGGATGGCAGGATCATCCGGGCCGGTATCCGCATTGGCCCGATTGGGTGAGCCGCGCTCGACCAAGTCCCAGAAGCCGAGATACTCGCCGGAGCTCTTTCCATCAGCACACACGACGTGCGACAGCGTCTCGACGCTCTTGATCGCGCTGCCAACCCGCTCCCATCCCCCTGTCGTGGTGATGATCACGAGCGCGCCGCTGTCGCGCAGCCGATACTCGATGGCGTCGGGGCCGAACAGGTTGAAGAGCGGCAACGCGATCCCGCCGAGCTTCTGCACAGCGACATGCGAAATGAGGCTCTCTGGGCACTGAGGCAGATGAATGCCAACGATAGTCCCGCGCTTCACGCCAAGATGATCGAGCGCATTCGCAAGACGGCTCGCGGTCTCCTCGACCTCGCGAAAGCTCCAGATCCGCACATTGCCGTCGGCCTGCTCATAGATCAGCGCAGGGGCGTCCGGAGTAGCCCTGGCATGCCGGCTACAGACCGCCTCGGCGATGTTGAAGCGGGAAGGAATCTCCCAGCGGAAGGTGTTGTAGACTTCCTCGTAGGTGCTACCGGCGAGGTGCATGACGACGTTCGCTCCCCTTCTTGCGCGTCTCTAGGCGGCCATGCCGCGGGTATTCTCTCCGAAGCCCGCCAGCGCGCGTTTTCGTGTGACGGTGCGCACCCGGCCACCCGCTTGCTGCGGCGCGACTGCCTGTGTCATGTCCGCTGCCTCGAGCAGCTTGGCGAAATCGACTCCGGTGGAGATGCCCATATGCTCGAAAGCGAATACCAGGTCCTCCGTGGCCGTGTTGCCCGAAGCGCCTGGTGCGAAGGGGCAGCCGCCGAGGCCAGCCGCTGCGCCGTCGATGATGCGCACCCCGGCTTCGTAGGCTGCAATGGCGTTGGCGACACCGAGATTGTAGGTGTCGTGCCCGTGGAATGAGAACTGGACCTTGTCGCTCGCGTAATCGCGGATCAGCGTCGTGAAGAGCCCGCGGACATGGTTGGGTGCAGCGCGCCCCGTTGTGTCCGCAATGGAGATCTCCAGCTCCGGCACGATCTTCAGCACCCGCTCAACGCAGGCGATCACACGCGACTCCGGTGTCCGGCCTTCGAACGGGCAATCGAAGCTGGTTGCGAGCCCGAAGCGCAGCTTCATCCCCTCGCCCAGCTCTCGCCAAGCCTGCTCGAAGTCCGCGAAGCTCTCGTCGACGGACCGCCGCACGTTCGATTGATTGTGGCTTTCGCTCACGGAGACGACCCAGGCGACCTCGCGCACGCCCGCCGCCTTTGCCAGCTCCAATCCTTTTCGATTGGGAACGAGGACATGCACACGAAGGCCCTCCGGCAACCGGGCCCGTTTCAAGACCTCCGCGGTGTCGGCCATTTGCGGAACGGCTTTGGGGCTCACGAAGGAGCCGATTTCCAGTCGCGGGAGCCCCGCTGCAGCCAGCGCCTCGACGATGCGTACCTTGGTCTCCGTTGGAATCGGCTCCCGCACCGACTGAAAACCGTCGCGCGGCGCGACTTCCACGATAGTGACAGCGCTCATGAAATTTCCTTCCCGGCAAGCTTGGCAGGCCGACCGTGCCTTTGATGAGATAAACGATCGACAGGCCGTTCGCCAGACAAGTGGGCAAGAGCACGCAGTTTCTGGGAGAATGCTTCGATTGCCAGCTCCTCCAGGGTTATATCGATTGGCGTTCCTGCTCGTCACGAGCGCCGGCCTCCTCGCCGGGCTACTCGGACTTCCCGAGGCTCTGCTCCGCGGAGCCGGGCTCGCCTTTGTACCGTTCGTGGCGTTGGTCGCGTGGACCGCCTTTCGCGAGCCCGCGCCAACAGGCGCCCTTCTCGCGATCATCGTGGGCAATGTGATCTGGGTCGCTGCCAGCCTGCTGTTGCTGATTTCCGGCTACGTCGCGCCGACGCTGGCGGGATACGTCCGAGGAGTGTTAAATCACGGTCTGGCGACCAATGCGCTCCGACTTCGCGCTCTCAGAGGGCGAAGCGCGAAGACAGTGCTAGCGACGCGTCACATGATGAGCTGTCCGGCGCGGCGCTCTGCGCTCCCGCCGGCCTCAGATCACGCCTAAGGCGCGCATGGCTTCGGCGACACGGATGAATCCTGCGATGTTTGCGCCGGCGACGTAGTTGCCCGGCAGACCGTACTCCTCCGCCGTCTCCGCACAACGGTCGTGGATCTGCCGCATGATGGTCGCCAGGCGCTCCTCGGTTTCCTCGAAGGTCCAGGAATCTCGGGAAGCGTTCTGCTGCATCTCGAGCGCGCTGGTCGCCACGCCACCCGCATTCGTTGCCTTGCCAGGGCCGAAAAGAACGTCAGCCTCCAAAAAGAGGCGTATGGCATCGGGGGTGCAAGGCATATTCGCCCCTTCGCCAACGGCGATCACGCCGTTCTGGATCAGCTTGCGCGCATCCACGCCATTGAGCTCATTCTGCGTCGCGCAGGGCATGGCGATGTCGCAGGGGACCTCCCAGATGCTGCCTTTCGGCACGTAATCGCACGTGTCCTTCCGCAGCTTTGCATAGGCGGCGATGCGCTCGCGCCGGACCTCCTTGATTTCCTTCAGCAGGTCGAGATCGATACCGCTCTCCTCGACGACGTAGCCGTCTGAATCCGAGCACGCGATCACGCGCCCGCCGAGTTGCTGGACTTTCTCGATGGTATAAATCGCGACGTTGCCCGAGCCCGAAACGACGACCTTCTTTCCTTCGAAATCCAGCCCGCGTGTCTTCAGCATCTGCTCGACGAAGAAGACCGCGCCATAACCCGTCGCCTCCTTGCGGACTTGCGAGCCGCCCCACGTCAGGCCCTTACCGGTCAGAACGCCAGACTCGTAGCGGTTGGTGATGCGCTTGTACTGGCCGAACATGTAGCCGATTTCGCGCTGGCCAACGCCGATGTCGCCAGCCGGGACGTCCGTGTACTCACCGAGATGGCGATAAAGCTCGGTCATGAAGGACTGGCAGAACCGCATGATCTCCATCTCGGAGCGGCCCTTGGGATCGAAATCCGATCCGCCCTTGGCGCCGCCGATCGGCATGCCGGTCAGAGCATTCTTGAACGTCTGCTCGAAGGCTAGGAACTTCATTATGCTGAGGTTGACGCTGGGGTGAAAGCGCAACCCACCCTTGTAGGGGCCCAGCGCGGAATTGAAACAGACGCGGAAGCCGCGGTTGATCTGCACTTGGCCCTTATCGTCGATCCAAGGTACGCGGAAGATAATCTGACGTTCGGGCTCGCAGATGCGCTCGATCAGTGCTTGATCTGCGTAATCCGGATGCTTGGCGATGACTCGGCCTATGCTGTCGAGGACCTCTCTGACGGCCTGGTGAAATTCGACTTCGCCGGCGTTCCGCCGCAGCACTTCTGCAAATATCGGCTCAAGCTTTTCGTCCAAAGGAGACACCGTCACAAACCTCGGCAATTTCAAAGGCGACAGAGCGGTCCCCGAGATCGCGCTTTCAGCGCGTCTCAGGCTCACTGTGATCGCTGTGGGCAGACCCCCGATGAGCAATTCCGGAGCAAACACGCCCGGAAGTCTCGCCTTCCTTACAGCAATGATCAATTTATGAGCAAGGTGCTTGATAAGGCGTCAGACCAATATGTCGCGGGCCACTGCTGCACCGCAGCAGCTGATCAAAACGTAGGCTGAACGGCAGCAGCTAGATTTTGATTTTCGGGTCGAGCCAGTCGCGCAGCGAGTCGCCGAATAGGTTGAAGGCGAAAACAGCGAGACTGATGGCGAGGCCCGGGAAAACGATCATCCAGGGAGCCTCCCGGTAGAACTCTTGCGAGCTGCCGGAGAGCATCAGGCCCCAGGCCGGTATCGGCTCCGTGACGCCCAGGCCGAGGAACGACAGCGATGCCTCAAGCAGAATCGCCTGGGCAATAAACGCCGTGAACATGATGAGGAATGGAGCCACAACGTTCGGCGCAATGTGGCGGAAGATGATCCGGCTATGGCTGTATCCGGCGGCGCGCGCAGCATCGATGTAAGGCATTTCCCGTATTGCCAGGGCTGCGGAGCGCACGACCCGCGCAACCTTCGGGATCATCGGAATGGCGATGGCGATGATGAGATTGATATCGAGCCCAGCGACCGGCCACTTACCCAGGACCGCAACCACGGCCAGCGCCAGCACGATGATCGGGAAGGACAGCAGAATGTCCATGAAGCGCTGGATGGCCATGTCGATCCGGCCACCGAAATAGGCGGAAACGACACCAATAATTGCGCCGATGCCGGACCCGAGCAGCGACGACAGGAATCCGACAGCGAGAGCCGTCCGGGCGCCGTAAATGATGCGCGAAAACACGTCGCGCCCGAAGGCGTCCGTTCCCATCCAGTGATCCCAGGAGGGCGGCGCCAGCATTGCGCCGTAGTCGAGCGCCAACGGGTCGTAGGGGGCGACGTACTCGGCGAATACGCCGGCGATGAACATCGCCACGATGAAGACCAGAGCGGCAGCCCCCAACGGTTGGGTGATGACGAACCGCACGATGGGATGGCGCTTTTTCGGCACCTTGTAGGTGATGCGCGGGATCTCTTCAGCGACAGCCATATCAGCGATACCGGATGCGCGGATCGAGCGCCGCGTACAACAGATCGACGATAAAGTTGATGACGATGAAGAACGTGGCCACGAGCATCACGAGGGCCTGAACCATCGTGTAGTCCTTGCGCGTGACCGTCTCCACGAACAGTTTGCCGATGCCGTTCAGGTTGAACACCTGCTCCGTCACGACCAGTCCGCCGATGAGAAATGCGAACTCTAGGCCGATGACGGTCACCACCGGCAACATCGCGTTCTTCATCGCATGGCGAGAAATCACGAGCCGCTCGAAAACGCCCTTCGCCCGTGCGGTTCGGATGTAGTCCTCCTGCAGCACCTCAAGGATGGTTGAGCGCGTCATGCGGGTTGCAACCGCAGAATAGCGGTACCCCACCGCCAAGGCCGGCCAGATGAGCTGCGAAAGATTGTACCAAGGATCCTCGTAAATTGGCTTGAATGTCAGCGGCGGGATCCAATTGAACGCGAGCAGCAGGCTCAGGATGATGAGCATGCCGAGCCAGAAGGATGGCACGGCGAGGCCCGCAATAGCGAAGACCTGAATAAGTCGATCGACCCAAGTATCCTTGAACAGAGCGGCGAGCGTGCCAAGCGGAATGGCGATGAGGGTCGCCAGAATGGTGGCCATGACCGCCACCTGAAACGAAAGCTGGAAACGGCTCGAAATCTCTTCCCAGACCGGCCGCCCCGTCCACATCGAGACACCGAAATCGCCGACAAAAATGCCCGTCATCCAATCGACGAACTGCTCCCAGATCGGCTTATCGAGACCAAGGCGTGCGCGCTCCTGCGCCAGCACCTCCGGACTGATTTGTCCCCCATCCATGAGGTAGCGCAGCTCGACGATGTCGCCGGGCATCAAGCGCAACAACACGAACACCAGAACCGCCACGCCGAACAGCGTCGGTATCATCAAGAGCAGACGGTTGATGGTGTAACGCAGC
>QGVC01000643.1 GCA_003242645.1 Pseudomonadota bacterium | reverse complement strand
CCCCATGGCCGATCGCTGGCGCGCGCGACGACTTCGCGTCGCGCGCGCCAGCGATCGGCCATGCGGCCCGCGAGAGGCGCCGAAAGCAGTCGAACTGCGGTGCCTGTCGCGAAAATCAAGCCAATCTGCTCGGCTGGAATGCCGCGCGTCTCGATGAAAGTGGGCAGGTATGGAGAGGCTACGCCGAAGGAGGCATAAAGGAGGCCATAAAGGGTGAGGAAGCGGGGCAGTGGCCCAAGTTGTAGCCTCTGACCGACGCCCGGTGTTTCTGCCATCCGAATCGACCGCGACTGGCTGCTACGTCTCAGCTTACCCGAGAACGCCGCGGCCTACCCATCGTGCCAGCACTAAGGAATTCAAGCTCCGCATTTAGTTGAGGAAGCAGGCGAGCTCCTGGCGGGCATGATCTCTGCCTTGTGGTGGCAAGGGCCCTGGATTGAGCTTGCAGTCAAAGGAGTGGTGGGGCGGAAATTTTCGGACGAGCGGCGAGTAGGCGCCAATACTATGACGCCTACTCGCCCTGGCAATTTATTGCGGCTGTGGCACGATGCGGATGTAAGATTTTGGAGCTTTCCAGCCCTGCGGGAACTTCTTGCGCGCTTCCTCGTCTGAAAGCGAGCCGGCGATAATGACATCATCGCCCTGCTGCCAGTTGGCTGGCGTGGCCACACTGTGCTTCGCCGTGAGCTGCAGAGAGTCTATGACCCGCAAAATCTCATCGAAATTGCGGCCCGTGCTCATCGGGTAGACAAGGACCAGCTTGATCTTCTTGTCCGGCCCGATGATGAAAACGTTCCGAACAGTTGCGTTGTCATTCGGGGTACGGCCTTCCGAGCTGTCGCCTGCGTCAGCAGGGAGCATGCCGTAAAGCTTCGACACAGTGAGGTCGGAGTCCGCGATCATTGGGTAGTTTGGTGCGGCTCCTTGTGTTTCTTCGATATCGACTGACCATTTCTTGTGGCTCTCGACCGGATCGACGCTCAACCCGATTATCTTGACATTCCGCCGATCGAATTCCGGTTTGAGTTTCGCCATCGTGCCGAGCTCGGTCGTGCAAACCGGCGTGAAATCTTTCGGATGTGAAAAGAGAACGCACCAGGAATCGCCAATCCATTCATGAAAGCGGATCCGACCCTCAGTGGTCTCAGCCTCGAAATCCGGTGCCGTACTGTTGATCTGCAATGTCATTCTGATCTCCCCTAGGGGTGTCTCTATCAATGATCGCGAATGATAACGTCTATGTCGGAGTGCTCCGGCAGTGGACGCCAATTCAATTCACGGTTGGTGCATCATACTCGAGAGGTGAGCAGTTGCAATGAATTAACCGCCTCGCGAGCGCTTGGTGGCGGAGTCTACAGCCTCTGGTTATGTTCACATCCGCGGGATGACATTGAGTGATGAGATCTCCATTTTTGCGCCCTGGGGGACCCCGAATGGGTACCGTTGTCATAAAATGCAATGTCACGGGAAAGGATTTCTCAGTCGGAATTGAAACGGATGAATTCAGTTTCAATGCTCTTCCCGACCTCAGGTTGAAAACACGCTGCCCGTTGTGTGGATCAGAACACGAGTGGTCACCCAGACAGGCGCGCTTGCGAAAGGATTTCCGGCTGCGATACGCAGGCGCAGTTCTCGGAGGTACCGAGTCGTCGGTCAAGAATTGAGAGACTTGCCCGTTGGTCCCGTGGGCTGCGTCCTAACCCCCCAGCGCAGATGGAGGTTGGGCGAGGATCGCTTACTGGCGTACAGTCTCGGAGTTGCAACGAGATTGCCAGGTTGAAAGCCGATGAAGCTAAAGCTGCACCACGTAAATTTCTGCACGACCAATGTGTCCGGCATGACCGAGTTCTACCGGACAGTTCTAGGC
>QGVC01000642.1 GCA_003242645.1 Pseudomonadota bacterium | reverse complement strand
CCGCTTCCATCTCGGCGATGGTGTTGGCGGCACTGGCCTGCTCCACGGCCTGGTCGGCGACTTGCTCGAAGTCTTCCGGTAACAGCTCATCCTCGGCGTCGTCCAGGTCGTCCGGCACGTCGATCGCCACGAGCCTGCCGAAGAAGGGGCGATCTTCACCGATCCCATCTCCGCGGCTGTTCAACCGGGCTTCTTCCAGGCGCTCTTCCAGCCGCCTGCGCCGGCGCCGCAATGATTGGTAGATGGCGGCAGGGCTCGACGCCAGGCGGCGCTGCAGCTGGGTCAGGGCAAAGCCGACGCTCGAGCGGCGCTTGGCGTCCAGCTTCTCGGCCCGGTTCCATTCGTTGCGCACATAGTCCGTGACGTGCGCGTAAAGCGATTGCTCCTCCGGCGACAGGTCGTACTTGGCGGTATAGGCCATGCGCGGTGGGAACAGCTTGGTGCCGTCGAACCTCCGCAGCTCCTCCTTCACCAGGCGACGCATCATGTCGGACACGTCCGCGCGCGTCGCGCCGTCGCGGAACTTGCCGTAGAAGCGGTCGCCGTCCAGCAGGGCCATGAACAGCTGGAAGTCCTCTTCCTTGCCGTTGTGCGGCGTGGCGGTCATCAGCAGGAAGTGGCGCGAGATCGAGCCGAGTAACTCGGCGAGCTGGTAACGCTGAGTTTTCTTGACTTCGCCCCCGGAAAAGCTGGCGGCACACTTGTGCGCCTCGTCGATAATGACTAGGTCCCAGTGCGACGCGCGCAGCTTCTCCTTCAGAGCGTCGTTACGCGCCAGCTGGTCGAGCCGCGCGATCATGCGGTCGATCTGCGTGAAGGCGTTGCCGTTGGCAGACAGCTCCTGCTGCTCCCGGCTGAACAGCGTGAACTCGAGGCCGAACTTGTCGCGCAGCTCATCCTGCCACTGGGCAGCCAGGGAGCCCGGAGACACGACTAGGATCCGCTGCGCGTCGGAGCGCATGATCAGCTCGCGGATCAGCAGGCCGGCCATGATGGTCTTGCCGGCACCTGGGTCGTCGGCGAGAAGAAAGCGCAGTGGCTGGCGCGGCAGCATCGCTTCGTACACCGCAGAGATCTGATGGGGTAGCGGCTCCACGTCCGAGGTGTGCACGGCCATCATCGGGTCGAACAGGTGGGCGAAGCGGATCCTCAGCGCCTCGACGCCGAGCTTGAACACCTCGCCATCGGCAGTGAAGGACCACGGACGGGTGACGGTTGCCTCAGCCAGCGCAGCCTCGTCCTCGCGAAACAGCATCCGCTCGGAGATCTTCCCCGCGACAGGCCGGTAGACCAGGATGACCGCATCCGGGCCGGCGGGCGTGACCGAGACGACTTCCACCGGGCCAGCTGGATCCACCCCGATCAGCCTTTGCCCTATGGCAATGTCTTCGATTCTCACGCTGGCTGCTCCCCAAGATCGGACGGCACACCAATACCAATGGCCGCACGCCTAAGCGGGCGAAAGAGAACACTGACTCCGCGCTTCGCGCAAGTTTTTCGAGCCTGTTGGGAAGCTCCGCCTGCCCGATGAGGCGGCCCAGAGCCTCGTCGCGAGGCTCATCGAAGTTACCCGGAGAAGCCTCTATTCTGGCCTTGAATCACTCGCAATACGCAAGAGCGACGGTCGCGCAGATCGGGCGCATCCGGAACGCGAAGCGTCAATCGCGAGCAGAAGGGACATCGCGAGCCCGGCCGCGACCAGGGATCGCGCCACGCGGCGGATCAGGAGCTTCTCCAAGTGCCGCCGACGCCCTAGAAGTCCTCGGCAATCCATTTATCGTGAGCAGCGCGCTGTTCCGGATCTGAGATAACCTCATAGGCTCTGTTGATTATTGCCATGACCCGGTTGCACTCCTCCCGGCGCTCCGGGGGATTGCGATC
>QGVC01000641.1 GCA_003242645.1 Pseudomonadota bacterium | reverse complement strand
GCGGTATTGAGGAGATATGGAATTGAGCGCCTGAGGCGCCATCACCAAGGCGCCGCTGGAACATATAGCGCTATTTGTCTGCTGATCAGCGGACGACAACTTATGGAGGAAGCCCATGGAGCGGCCGTTAACAGGACCTCCCCCGCGTCTTAAAGCGCCGAAGGGCACCTGCGACACCCACATGCATTTCTACAACTCGCGTTATCCAAAGCATCCTGACGGCGTTCCACCCGAGCCGGATACGACTGTTTCGGACTACCGCCAGATCATGAGTTGGCTGGGGATCGAGCGGGTTGTGGTCGTGCAGCCAAACGCTTATGGCGACGATAACCGCTGCACGATGGACAGTGTCGCTGAGCTGGGCCTCGACAAGGCCCGCGCCGTGGTGGTCGTGAAGCCCGGCGTTACCGACGACGAGCTCGAAAGGCTGACGAAGGCAGGTGCACGCGCCATCCGCTTCATGTGCCTGCCGCCGGGCCACCTGAAATGGGACGTGATGGATGAGATGATCGCCCGCGTTCGCCCATTCGGCTGGCACGCGATCGTGCAGTTCGATGGTCGCGAGCTTCCGGAGCGAGAGGCACAGCTGAAACGCATCGAGGGCGATTACATAATCGATCACGTCGGCAAGTTTCTCGAGCCGGTGCCAACGGACCATGAGGCGTTCAAGACGTTGCTGCGGCTCGTCGATCGCGGGAATTGCTACGTCAAGCTGTCGGCGGCGTATGAAGTCTCAAAGGTCGGCCCGCCCGGTTACGACGACGTTGCCGCTCTCGCGAAAGCCTTGGCCAAGGCCGCGCCCGAACGGCTGCTGTGGGCAACCAATTGGCCGCATCCCGGAATGCGGGGAGAGCGTTATCCAAGCGAAGTGAACCTGCTCGACCTGATGTTGGAGTGGGTTCCTGACGAGTCGGCCAGGTACAAGATGTTCGTCGAAAATCCGGCGAAACTTTACGGCTTCTGATCTGGAGGACGCGAATGGAGCAGCGCAATCTCGGGCCGTCTGGCCTGCAAGTCTCTGTGGTCGGTTTGGGTTGCAACAATTTTGGCGGGCGCCTCGACCTCGAAGCCTCGCGGGCTGTCGTCCACAAGGCGCTCGACCTGGGGATCACCTTTTTCGATACGGCCGACATCTACGGGGACCAGGGCGGCTCCGAGAAGGTGCTGGGCGAGATTCTTGGGCCGCGGCGTAAGGACATCGTGCTCGCCACGAAGTTCGGGATGCCCATGGACCGCGACCGGGGCCTGATGGGCGCCTCCCGCCGCTACATCATGTCGGCGGTAGAGGCGAGCTTGCGGCGGCTGAAGACTGACTGGATTGATCTCTATCAGCTTCATGAGCCGGATCCGCGGACCCCAATCGAGGAGACCTTGCGGGCGCTCGACGATCTCGTGCGGCAAGGGAAGGTGCGCTACATCGGCTGTTCAAACTTGCCGGCTTGGCAGGTGGCCGATGCGCTTTGGACCTCGCGCTATCACAACCTGACCAGCTTCATCTCGTGCCAGGACGAGTACAGCCTCGTGGTTCGCGATCACGAGAAGCAGTTGATCCCGGCGATAAAGCACTATGGACTAGGTTTGCTGCCTTATTTTCCGCTCGCGTGCGGTTTGCTCACGGGTAAGTACAAGCGGGGTGAGGCGCCGCCTCCCGGAACACGCCTCGCAAGCATGAGTCGGTGGGCGGACAAGTATCTCACGGATGAAAACTTCACGATTGTCGAGCGGCTGACAGAGTTCGCGCAGTCGCGCGGTCACACTCTGCTAGAGCTGGCATTCAGCTGGCTCGCATCGCAACCGGTAGTCGCCAGCGTTATCGCGGGCGCGACGAGGCCTGAGCAGGTGGAGCAGAACGTGAAGGCCGCGAGCTGGAAGCTGACGGCCGAGG
>QGVC01000640.1 GCA_003242645.1 Pseudomonadota bacterium | reverse complement strand
GGCGAATATACTCTTGTGGAACATCGTGATCCCTCACAGCAACGCGAGCCTCATCCGGATCAAGTAAGAGATACCCACCGTCATTGGGCATATTCCCGAAACTCATCTCGGGCAGACTGCTAAGCGGTTTCGATCGCGGACCAACGGTGATGTTCGGCCCCGGAACCAGATAGGCGTTGATGTTCTCAATCTCTCTAACAATAGAGGTGCCATTATCTGCTGGCGAATAAAGTCGCCGCAGCTTTCCAGCGCGATTGGAGATGCCAACGATGGCGACGGTCACGCCCGCGTTGTAGCTGGCGAGGTTTGTCCATTTGAAGGATGCATGGGCGAAGGAGATTTCGTGCCCTGTCTTAAAGATCAACGGCCAGAGAGTTCCAACCTGTCTCCCTTGGCAGATGGTATTGGTGGCCACGAACGCAGCGGCCGTAGGCGTCACTGCTCCGTAGTCGGCTGCCTTCATGAACCAGCCCGCAACGTAATCGAGCGACTTCCAGTTTGTCGTACGCCCTTCGAAAATAGCTTTGAGGTCTGACTTCTGTTCGTCGCTCTGCCATTGGCTGCCGCGATAAGGCGGATTTCCACAGATGTACGTCTCCCCACCTTCATTCTCGAAGTCAATCTCTGTCTGCTTTAGTGGCGTGCCAAAAAGGTCATCGGCTTGCACCTTCACGCCGGTGCCGGTTGGCGGGCATATGCTCAGCCAGTCCAGCCGCAGCGCGTTGCCGCAGACAATCCAGTTTTCGTTCTTCAGAGGCAGAAACTCGGCCAGAGCCAGCTTTGGCCCCCGGTACAACACATCGCACTGGTACTCGGCAATGATCAGCGCAAGGCGGGCGATCTCCGCCGGGAAGTCGCGCAGCTCGATTCCACGAAAATTGGTGAGCGGAATTTCCGACTTTCGATCCGGCTCGCCGCGCCGCTTGTTGATCTCGGCTTCAATGGCGCGCAGTTCCTTGTAGGCAATCACCAGGAAGTTGCCCGAGCCACAGGCCGGATCGAACACACGAATACGGGAAATGCGCCTGCGCAGGTTGAGCAACATGCGCGGGTTGTCGCCCGCCTCGTCCAGCCTGGCGCGAAGATCGTCGAGAAACAGCGGGTTCAGCACTTTCAGGATGTTGGGAACGCTGGTGTAGTGCATCCCCAATGCGCCACGCTCCTCATCGTCGGTGATGGCCTGGATCATCGAGCCGAAGATGTCCGGATTGATCCTGGTCCAGTCCAGACCGCCCACATGCAGCAGATAGGAGCGCGCGACCTTGCTGAACCGCGGCACATCATCGCCGCCCGAAAACAGGCGTCCGTTGACGTAAGGGAACTCGTCTGCCCAGCGCGGAATGCCAGCTGCCGCCCTCTCCTCGCGCTTCGTGTTCATGGCGCGGAACAGAGTGGAGATCACTTCGTGCGTGTTGGACGAATCCCTGGCGCTCATCGTCGCCACGGTTTCGGTGAAGCGCCCCTTGCCGACGAAGATGCCGGTGTCTTCGGCAAAGAAGCAGAAGATCAGCCGCGCCATGAACTTGTTCATGTCCTGGCGGCGTTCGCCCCGGCCCCACTCGGGGTTGTCCTTCAACAGCTCGACGTACAGACGATTGAGGCGGCTGGTGGCCCGGATGTCGAACGCGTTTTCGCTGATCTGACGGACCTTGCTGATGCCAGCCAGCGGCAGGAAGAAGCCGAAATGATCCGGAAAATCCTTGTACGCACAGGCGACCGTCTCGCCGCTGGTGAGGTCTTCGGCTTCGAAGTCCACGCCGTCGGTGGCAAGGATGAATTTCGCCTTGGCCTTGGCCGTTGCCGGGCTGGCTCTAAGCCTCGCAAGCGCCTGCCCGACCTGCCCCGGCGCGCAGGTCAGGATGTGGATGTTGTTGGTCTGGAGGACG
>QGVC01000196.1 GCA_003242645.1 Pseudomonadota bacterium | reverse complement strand
TGTCGGGACCGAGCCTGCGCTTCAGCTCCTCCCAGAATCTTTCGTCAGGCCAGTCCTCGAGGCGAATATCGAGCGGGCATTGGATGTAATAACGGCTGCGGGTCGGAGTCCGCATGCTGGCGAGCGCAAATCCGTCGCTGTGGCTTGCATAAATCAGCTCGTCAGAGCACGGCTTGACCTCAGCCAGCACACCAAGCCAGCCGAAGGGGTAAGAGCGCTCGTATGTAATCAGCGCATCGGCGGGGATGGCAGTGCGGCTCACGCCGTGGAACCCATCGCAACCGGCGATGAAATCGCATTCCAGAACACCCTCGTCCTCGCCTTGCCGATAGCGAATCCGCGGTCTGGTGCCTTTCACGTCCTCGATCGCGATGGCCTCGGCCTCGTACAGCGTCATGCTTCCATCCGCTTCGCGGGCCGTCATGAGATCACGGGTTATTTCGGTCTGGCCGTAGATGACGACCCCGCTGCCCGTCAGGCCCGCGAGATCGATGCGCAGGGAGCTGCCTTCGAAATTGATTTGCAGACCCCGGTGAACGAGGCCCTCACGGTGCAGGCGGTCGGCGCAACCGGCCTCCTCGAGCAACTCGACGGTGCCGCGCTCCAGCACACCGGCGCGCACTCGTCCCAACACATACTCTGCGCTGCGACGCTCCAGCACGACATTGTCGATCCCCTGCAGCGTCAGCAGCCGCGAAAGCAACAGGCCTGCCGGCCCTGCACCGATAATTCCCACCTGTGTGCGCATGGTGCCTCCTAACGATGAAGGCAGAGCATCAGGGTGGCAACATTCCGGGCGATAGGGAAGGGCTTCGTGGTCAAATCCGGCGGACAAATCCGGCGGAGGAGGGGACCTTTTCCCCGGCCAACGCTTCAGCCGATTAGCGGCAACAGCTCTGGTCCGGCCGCGTCGATCACCGCGCCGCTCCGAACGAGCGCTTCAGCTTTAGCGATGTCAGCGGCAAAGGAGCGATCCTCGTCCAGGAAAGGCACTTCGGCGCGCAGGCGTTCACGCACCCGCTCCAATGGCGGACTCGACGCAAGCGGCCGATGGAAGTCGCAGCCCTGAGCGGCAGCAAGCAGCTCGATCGCGACGATGTTGGCGAGGTTATCGGCCATCGGGATCAGTCGACGCGCACCGTGAGCCGACATCGACACGTGATCCTCCTGATTGGCCGAGGTTGGAATGGTGTCGATGCTTGCCGGATGTGCCCGCTGCCGGTTTTCCGCGACGAGTGCGGCAGCCGTAACCTGCGGAATCATGAAGCCGGAGTTGAGCCCGGGGTGTGCAGTGAGGAAGGAAGGCAGCCCGGAGACGGCAGGATCGATCAGCATGGCAATGCGCCGCTCCGCCAAGGAGCCGATTTCGCAAATGGCGATTGCGATCATGTCTGCGGCGAATGCGATGGGCTCGCCATGGAAATTGCCGCCCGATAACGCCTCCCCGGTTTCAGGAAAGATGAGGGGATTGTCCGTAACGCCATTGGCTTCCGTCACGAGGACACCGGCCGCGTAGCGCAGAAGGTCGAGGACGGCGCCCATCACTTGGGGTTGGCAGCGCAGGCAGTAGGGATCCTGGACGCGCTCGTCACCCTTGAGATGAGAGGCCCGGATTTCGCTCCCCGCCATCAACGCTCGCAGAGCAGCGGCAGTCTCGTTTTGTCCGCGATGTCGGCGCAACTCATGAATCCTCGGATCGAACGGGGCATCGGAGCCGCGGGCCGCATCGGTTGAAAGCGCGCCAGTGACCAGGACAGTGCGAAACAGTATTTCCACTTCGAATAGACTAGCCAGCGCATAGGCCGTCGAAAACTGGGTGCCATTGAGAAGGGCTAGTCCTTCCTTTGGTCCGAGCGTGAGCGGCTCCAGGCCGTGCTGGCGCAAGGCTTCCAGCGCAGGCATTCGCGCGGAGGCAGTCTCGATCTCGCCGAGCCCGATCATCGCGCCGGCCATATGAGCGAGGGGAGCGAGATCGCCGGAGGCACCAACGGAGCCCTGCGAGGGAATGACGGGCGTCAGCCCGCGCTCGAGCATCGCCTCCAGCAATGCCGCCGTCGAGCTTCGCACGCCCGAGGCGCCTTGAGCCAGGCTGGCGAGCTTCAGCGCCATCATCAGGCGTGCGATGGTCCGTGGAACAGGCGGCCCAACGCCGGCCGAGTGCGACAGAACGAGATTGCGTTGCAGCGCTTCGAGATCGGCTGCTTCGATGCGGACCGTGGCGAGCTTTCCGAAGCCTGTATTGACGCCGTAGACCGGTTCGCCGCGCGCAATGATGACCGAAACGACCTCAGCGCTCGCCGCGATTTTCGGCAGAGCGTCGGGATGCAGTCGCACGGCGGCACCGCGGTAGATCTTGCGCCAGCCGTCAAGCTCGATCTCTCCCGTCCCGATCGTTACAGTGATCATAACCTCTCCATACCCACGCGACGGCGGCACGAAGCCGATGCAAACGAGCTATTGCCGGGTCTTCGATATTCCGAACGGTAAAGGCACCAGTTACCAGCTCGAGCGTGCCGATCTCATGCAGCCGGCTCACGCATCGTGCATGCAACTCAAATGGTCGGCGATGGGTTCAAGAATGGAATACGCCGAGTGCTCGCGCGTTCCGCGATAGAGGGCGAAAGATTTCACCTCAGGTCGCATCGCGTGTCCCGGCAAGTACGTCCCTCATCTGACAATTCGATAATAGGACGTCTGCACTTGTTGCTATTCTCCACGCCCACGCCACAATTTACGGTTCATTTACAGTTCCAAGAGTAACCGGTCCCAAAGGGGGACAGCCGGCAAGAATAGTTGGCCGGCTTAATAACAGAGTCGTCCGGGGGGTGGCGTGTGTATGGTCCGGAGCATCCGTGGTCGGTGTTTTCGAGACTTGCCGATCCGGCTTGCCTGGATTTGGGTGGCACCGCCAGACATTTTCACTCACGACATCCTGAAAGTGCAGCACAAGACGCGGCAAGGCGATGGCTGCAAAGCCATTTGCGCCGCGATGCCGGCCGCGCGTTGAGGGGCGCCGGGCCAACCAGCTGAGAGAGGCGGAGGAGAACATGTCGAACATCCGGGTGCTGCCTCAGCCGAATTCTCCCGGGGAGACGAAGACACCCCAGCCGGACGCCGTCGTCGGTGAACCGAACGTCGAGCCGGTTCCCTTTCCCGTAGCCGAGCCTGATCCCGAGCCTATCGGAGCTTCGCTTGAGGACATCCGGGCGAATCTCATGCGGCAGGGAGAGGAGCTGGCTGCCGTGCTGGCCGATCCCGGTGCGACCTTCGTCCGCGATGCGATGCGGGTGCTCGCGCATCAAGTCTGCCGCATTGCCGTGATCGGGCAGGTGAAGTCGCGGCAGATCACGTTCATCGGTGCTCTCACCGAGCAGACGGACCTTCTACCTGCAGAGGTCAGCCCTTGGACGACGGCGGTGGTGCGGCTGCATTTTGGCTCAGCGGCTGCTCCCGAGAACACCGCTGCCGAATTCCAGCTTTTCGACAAAGACGATTGGAGCAAGCTCGCCACGGGCGATAACCGGATCCGAGAGCTGACGAGCCAGCTCGTTCCCGGCTTCGAGCCGCAGCTCTTGCAGCGCCACATCGATGCCCTTCGCCAGCGCGCGGAGATGCGCCTGGGCAGCAACTTCTCGGATCTTTTGGGTGCGAAGCACAATTACGAGACCATCTCAAAGGAAACGCTGGCGCGCTATCTGGCACCCGGTAGCAGCGCTGCCGAGAACTCGGAAGGGCCTGGGCAGTACGCTGACATCACCAAGGCGGCAGACATCTGGCTCCCGAGCGGGCCGTTCAAGTTCCCCGTGACCATCATCGCGACGCCGGGCATCAACGACCCGTTCATGGTGCGGGATGAAATCACGCGGCATTCCCTCGAGCCGGCCGAGATTTATGTGGTTGTCTTAAGCGCACGCCAGCCGCTCTCGACGGTCGAGCTTGCGACGCTCAGAATTCTTCGCGGCCTGCATCGCGATCGCATCCTCGTCTTCATCGACAACGTCGACGAGCTGCGCGATCCCGCGGCCGAGGTCCGGAATATCGTGTCGCGCGTTCGCGAGACGCTCGCACGCGAGTTTCCGGCGGTCGACATACCTGTCGTCGCCGGAAGCTCGAAATGGGCTGCGCAGGCCCTTACCCGCAGCGAGGAAACGAGCGGCGACATTTCCCCCGCGCTGATAGCCTACGCCAAGACGAAGGGGGCGCTTCGTCCGGTCGAGGTCAAGAGCGATGGGCAATCGGGGACCACGGAGGAGCTGCCGAACGGACAGCAGTCGCGCATCTTCTCCATCTGCTCAGGGTTCCCGGAGCTTCGGCGGGAGCTCACGAAGCTCTTGCTGCGTAGCCACAGCGCTCATTTGATCCGGCAGATCGCCGCTTATTTTGCAGAGCTTTCGCAGGTCAACGAAGCCGCTGTCCGCGAGGAGATGGTAAAGCTCGCCATCATCTCGGAGAACGGTGCTCACAACAAGAATGATCGTGAGCTCAAGGACGTTCAGGCCGAGCTGGCCCGAATTCAGTCCGTGGCTGGCGAGCTGGAGCGGAACCTGGCCGGTTTCCAGAATCTATTGAACGAGGTCACCGCCGAGTATCGGACGCGGATCTACGACCGGTTGGCTGAAATCCTGGAGGAGTACGCAAAGGCCGAAGGCCAGCGGCTCATGCAGGCGTTCGCGGGAGGGGAGGCGCGCCGGCATTGGCGCTGCCACACGAAACCTCTCCGTCAGCGCGTGGAGGAGGAGCTTCTTGCGGCCCGTCGCGCTGTCGAGGAGAGGCTGGCAGCGACGCCATACAACGTATTTCCGGCTTTGCGCGAAACCATGCTCCGCCGGTCGCCCGAACTTGAACTCCCCGAAGCGCCGATGCCGGTCCTTCCGCCCAGCGCTGTGCGCGTGCCCATCGAGGACTCGATCGCGATGGACCTTGCGGGGCCAGGGTCGCTCATGGGCTGGTCCCGCACGCGGACGCAGGAGGAGCATGCGGCTGAGCTAGAGCGCATGCTGATCGAGGAGTTCATGCCGGCCATCGACGAGGTCATCCGGCTGGCGAGCAACGAGCTGCAGCGCGCAACCCGCGACATGGCCGATCGCGCGACGGCGATTGCGGTGGTGGTGATCGATGCTCTGCGCGCCCAGAGTGAGACGTACATCGCCCAGGCCAAGCAGCTTCTCGATGCTCGCGAGGCGCGGTCACATGATGAGATGAGCAGCGCCGAGCGCCTTGAAATGCTGCGTGAGCGATTGTCGGTGGCCGAGACGTTGAGCCGCAGGCTGGCGAGCCTCAATACGCAGTGCACCGAGCTTGTGTCCTGAGTCAGGTCACCCTAACTCGCGGGCTTCGATACAGTTTCCGCGACCTGCGACGCCGCACGCTTCAGCTGAAGCAGGAGGCTGGCCACGCCCTCGATGCGGCGTCGCGGAGCCTCCCATTGCGCGGAGACGACGAGCCGCCTGTTCTTCCGCCATTCGACTTTAGGAGCCACTCTGCTCGGGAGCGGAAGGTGACGTGAGACGGGCATTTCAGGGCGGAACGTCAGCACCGCGCCTTTCGGGCCAGCATTGAGCTCTATGACGTGGGCCTCCCGACAAAGTTGTTTCAAGCGGAGCAGCGCAAATAACCGCTGTGCGTCGCGCGGGAGGGGGCCATAGCGCTGGGTGAGTCCGGCAGCGTACTGCGCAATCTGGTCCTCCGTTTCGAGCCGCGCGCACTCCCAATAAACCTCCGCGCGCTCCACCGGGTCGGGGATGTAGCTTTCGGGAATCCCTATCGTAAGCCCGAGCGAAATGTGCGGGGCCCAAATCTCCAGGTCCGGCTGCTCTCCCTTGCGCAGAGCCTCGACGGCACGCTTCAGCATCGTCTGGAAAAGATCGAAGCCAAGGTCCCGAAGATGGCCGGACTGCTCCTCGCCCAGGAGGCTGCCGGCGCCGCGGATGTCCAGGTCATGGCTCGCGATGCTGAAGCCAGCTCCGACTGGCTCGAGCTTTGCCAGCGCCTCGAGGCGGCGGCGTGCTGCATCCGTCAGCTCTGCGCCAGGTGGAATGGTCAAGTAGGCGTGCGCCTCGACGCCCGCGCGTCCAATGCGGCCGCGAAGCTGGTAGAGCTGGGCGAGGCCGAGCCGGTGCGCATCGTGCACGATCATGGTGTTGACGGAAGGGATGTCGAGCCCGGACTCGATGATCGTCGTCGACAGCAGCACGTCGATGTGCCTGGCGAGAAATCGCTCCATGATCCGGTCAAGCTCGGACGCGGACATCCGTCCATGAGCGCGGACGAAGCTCACTTCCGGCACCTCCCGTTCCAGCATTCGCGCGATCTCAGCGAGGTCGCGAATACGGGGGCAGACGTAGAAGCTCTGACCGCCGCGCTCCTTCTCGGCGATCAGTGCTTCCCGGATGAGAGCCGGATCCATTTCGCAGACCTTCGTGCGGACCGGGCGCCGCCCTGCGGGCGGGGTGACAATCAGGGACAGAGAGCGGACCAGAGAAAGCGCAAGCTGAAGGGTGCGCGGAATGGGCGTCGCCGTGAGGGTCAGCACGTGCACGCCCTCGCGAAGCTGCTTCAACCGCTCCTTGTGTCGGACGCCGAACCGCTGCTCCTCGTCGACGATGATGAGCCCGAGCCTGGCGAACTTGACGGACTCTGAAAGCAGGGCGTGGGTGCCGACGACGATGTCGATGTCGCCCGACTCGAGGCCCGCCAAGACCTCGCGAAGCTCCTTACCGCGCACGAGGCGGGAGGCCTGGGCGATGGTCAGAGGAAAGCCGGCGAAGCGCTTGCGGAACGTCTCGGTGTGCTGGCGGGAGAGCAACGTGGTGGGAGCCACGACGGCAACCTGCCAGCCTGCCATTGCTGCAACGAACGCTGCCCGCAAGGCCACTTCG
>QGVC01000639.1 GCA_003242645.1 Pseudomonadota bacterium | reverse complement strand
CCGGCAGGTTGGGGTTCTGCTCCCTGGTCGGAAAGTTACCCGTCACCGCGCAGGTCAGGATCGTCGGCTTCATCTCTCCTCCTCCCGTCATCGCCGCTTCACGGCTTGCTGGCGCTCTCGGCGGGCGCCGTCTCAACGATAGTGACCCAGCGCACGTCCCCTGTCACTGCGCCTCAGCCCTGTTCACCCGCCACGTCGAGGTCGCGACCGCGGCCAGTGTACCTTCCCCGTCCCAGAGCCGCGCCTCCAGAAAAGCGATACGTTGTCCCTTGCGCAGGAATTTCGCCTCACACGTCGCGCGGGGTGGGCGCACGGGTGCAAGATACTGCACCTTCATCTCCAAAGTCGTTCCCGGGCCGACTGCATGCTTCAGAAGGTGGCCCATCGCCGAGTCCAGCACGAAAGCTGTGACACCACCGTGTACTGTGCCTTGCGAATTGAACATGAAATCGGAAACCGGGAACTCCACCCGGCAGGCATCATCAGTGTAGGTGAACTCGAGACCGAAGAACCGCGCCAGGAACAACTTTTCGAAGGCAGGTTGCTGCGTTTTCAACGCCGTCTCGAAGGCTCGGCGAGCCGCGATCTCGTCCATGCTACCAAGCTTTATCAGGAGATTGACGCGACTATGCTCAATTCAGATTGGATTGGACCGTCGGCCGTCTCGATGATTGGTACGTGACGTCTCAATTCTCTGAGCAAGCTAGCGACGGCAGCACCCGACTGTCAACCAATGGATCATACAATCCTGGCTACCCACCGTGAAAGGCTTCCGGGCAGTATGAGGAAGCCGAGACCATCATGAGCATTCGGCACGGTGCGGCGAGCAGGCGTCCATTTTCCTGAGCGCACCGCAGATGCGAGCGAAATTCGATGAGCTGAAACGGGCTCAGGTGGAGGCGGAGCTTCGCTGCTTCTGACTTTAGGTTCTAGTCAAACCTGAAGCTCATCTCAGCAGGCTGCAGCAACCGTGGAGCGGAACGTCCCCGTTCGCCAGTCCAATCACGCGCACCTCGAAGGCGTATTCGAGGTCTGACATCCCGTCGCTGCACCACTCTTTGTGCTGCACAAGGGCGCTGATGGCGGGACCTGTCTCGCTGACGAGGCGCAGTGCGAGGGCGTCTTTACGCCCCTGAAACGGCTCGCGTATCGCAACTGTGTAACGGACTGGTGGTTTGTCGGGCCGAGTGAGCTCGGCCGTTTTCTGCTCCACCTTCAGCGCCCAAAATGGCTCGGTCCCTCCGCAGAACAAATCGGACTGCAATTCGCTGGTGAGATCCGACGAGACTGGCCGCAGATAGCGCCCGTTAACCCAACCGCGAACGTTCTTGTAGCGAACTTCATACCAGCGGGAAGAGCCCACCCGGAGAGTTGCTCCCGATCCATAAATGCCGCCGCTGTTGGCCGGAATTTGCCCAAGGATCTTTTTCTGGCTGATTGTGGCCTGATCATCCACGCGCTCGCGAATGTTGAGCATGTCGGACCGCTTCACGCCCGTCACGCGGAACTCGAACTTGCCAGCATGAGCCGCGCCGGCTAACGCCATCAGTATAGGGAGGCTCGATAGAGCGAGTAGACGGCTCCAAAGCTGCATCGTACGGGCGGACTCCTCGGCAGGCTGGCGATGATGGCCTGAACTCAGCCATCTTAATATCAGCCGCTGCAAATGCCAGCTCCGTCCGGGCTAGGGCAAGTCGGAAACCTTCGGAGATTTAATCTGAAAGTAACCCGGTCACTCTGAGTTCAGGCACGCCCAAGTCGCTCTGAGCCGGGTAAGGAAGAAAAAATGATGGGCACCCGGTGATTGGCATCACCAGGTGCCCATTCCGGGCCTGTGCTTGGTAGGGGGCGTCCGACACAGGCAAGGTGCCGGAACAACCACTGCCCACGCG
>QGVC01000195.1 GCA_003242645.1 Pseudomonadota bacterium | reverse complement strand
GGCGGCGATCTGGATTTGACGGTCTACAGAGGGCGTACGGTCGGCATCACGTTGGAGGACCTGACCGCTATCGACCCCGACGATGACGCAAAGGACCTCACGTACACCGTTTCCAATGCCAGGAACGGGTTTGTTTGCTTCTCGGATTCACCCAGAGATCCAATTACGACATTCACTCAGGCGGATCTGGAGGCCGGCAAGGTCTTGTTCCGTCATGATGGCTCGGTAACGGATTCGGCAAGCTTCGATGTGGTCGTCACGGATGCCTCGGGTGCCACATCAGGCGATCCGAAAACGGTGAAGGTCACAGTCTATAACCGCTAGACGGCTTCAGGCCGAAGGAAGAGCGCCGCAATTCCGAGCCGGATGTCAGGGCGGGGTGCGGACCGCGCGCGTGCATGCGTGGCGGCAGTCGCCGGCTCGAACGCGGCTCACGGCTTTCCAAGTCGTTCACTCGGGGAAAACTCATCCACAAGTTGTGCTCCTTCGAGCTGTACGGCACCCACGATAAGCTCATCTTACGCAAATGTGATTTCCGATTGGATGCCTGCTTCGGATAGACGCTCGCGGACCCCCTTTCATGGCCCGCTGCGCTAACTTTCGCTAAGCTAACGGCAGTGTTCGGGCCGACTATCCAATCGAGAGGCATCATGAAGTTTCTTGCACCGTATCAACCTCAGCTCCTGAGTGTCCTTCGGTTCATGTCGGGTCTCCTGCTGCTGCAGCACGGGACCACCAAGTACCTGAACATTCCGGTGGGGCCGATGAACAATGCATCGCCCTTCACCATGAGCGGCATTGCCGGCATTCTTGAGTTGATCGGCGGCACGCTTCTCGTAATCGGGCTGTTCACCCGGCCGGTGGCGTTCATTCTCTCCGGCATGTGCGCGGTGGCCTACTTCTATGCCCATGCGCCGCGCGGCTTCTTTCCGATACTGAACGGTGGCGAGCTGGCAGCCCTGTATTCTTTTGTGTTCCTCTACCTCGCGGCTGCCGGCGGCGGCGTGTGGAGCGTTGACCGGCTTTGGAAAGAAGAAGCAGCAAGAGCGGCTTGAGCCGGTTTCAGTGCAGCTTCGAAGCTCGTTTCCATGGCTTCGAAGCTGCGTTTGTTTCCGCGTGAGACAGATGGGTGCCAGAGGCTGATCCGGCACCCAGGTCTAGCTTTTCGGCTTCATCCCGTAAGTGTGCTCAGGCGCAGGGAAGCTCCGATTACGGACGCTGGCGGCGTAGTCGGCGATCGCGCGGTCGATGGCTTGGCCGATCTGGCCGAACTGTTTCACGAACTTGGGCACGCGCGGGGTGATGCCGAGCATGTCGTCCATCACCAGGATCTGTCCATCACACGCCGACGAGGCGCCGATGCCGATGGTGGGGATGGGAACAGCCTGGGTCAGCCGCGCCGCGAGCGGCTCGGCCATGGCCTCGAGCACGATGGCGAAAGCACCTGCGTCGCTCACCGCCTTCGCATCAGCCTCGATCGCATCCCACTGGTCCTCTGTGCGGCCTTGGGCGCGGAAGCCGCCGAGCGTGTTGATCGACTGCGGCGTTAAGCCGACATGCCCCATCACCGGTATTCCGCGCTCGACCAGATAGCGGATCGTCTCGGCCATGTGACGCCCACCTTCGAGCTTGACGGCGCCGCACCCCGTTTCGCGCATGATCCGCGAGGCATTGCGGAAGGCGACTTGCGGGCTCTCCTCGTAGGTGCCGAACGGCAGATCCACCACGACCAGGGCACGTTTGGTGCCGCGGACCACCGCCGCCCCGTGCATGATCATCATCTCAAGCGTCACTGGCAGCGTGTTCTCGAACCCGTGCACGACCATCCCGACACTGTCGCCCACGAGAAGGAAATCGACGTGGCTGTCGGCAATTGCGGCGATGTTGGCGCTGTAAGCCGTTAGCGAAACGATCGGCACGCCGCCCTTGCGCGAGCGTATATCAACCGAGGTCAATCGCGAGACGGAACCTTGGCTGGACACGGGGGAACTCTCCTGAAGGGGTTTGGGACGATCTATCAACCTCGATCCGCGGAGCCAAGGCTGGTGGTGCCCTCTCCCGTGTGTTGAAGTATAGGTCTGCCGATGGGCTGACAGGCAGGAGGGTTTCCCGTGCTCCTTGGCTGCATCGCCGACGATTTGACCGGCGCCACCGATCTTGCACTCATGCTGAGCCGCAACGGCATGCGCACCGTGCAGGTCATGGGCGTGCCCGATGCATCAACGCTCATGGACAACGCCGATGCAGTCGTCGTGGCGCTCAAATCGCGCACCAACCCGGCCGGCGAGGCCGTGCGTTGGTCCCTGGCCAGCGCGGAGGCCTTGCTGGCGCGGGGGGCGCGGCAGCTGTACTTCAAGTACTGCTCCACCTTCGACTCGACCGACCGAGGCAATATCGGCCCCGTGGCGGAAGCGCTCCTCGAAAAGGTGAGGGGTGAAATTGCGCTTGTTTGCCCGGCTTTTCCAACCAATTCGCGCACCGTTTACATGGGCCATCTCTTCGTCGGCAACGTGCTCCTGCACGAAAGCCCGATGAAGGATCACCCGCTCACCCCCATGCGGGATTCCAATCTGGTGCGGGTGCTACAGCGGCAGACACGGCTGAAGGTGGGGCTCGTTCCCTATGGTGTCGTTGATCAAGGTCCGGACGCCATCACTGCTGCGCTCAATGAAGCCGCTCGGGCCGGAACGCGATTAGCGGTGGCCGATGCCATCAGTGATCGGCATCTCGTGTCGCTGGGGGCCGCCGCGGCGGACCATCCACTGATCACCGGCGGTTCGGGGCTCGCCATGGGGCTGCCCGACAACTTCGCGCGGCAGGGCCTGTTGCAGAAAGCCGAGCCCGCAAGACACATGCCGGCACCGCCAGGTCGAGCTCTCATCATTGCGGGTAGCTGTTCTGAAGCGACGCGCGGGCAGGTGCGGTCCGCGAAGGCGGCAGGAATACCCGCCTTCAAGGTCGATCCGCTCGCGATTGCGCAGGGAAAGCTCGCCGCGTCGGACGTCGTGAGTTGGGCCCTGAAGCAGCCCGTCGATCAGCCGGTTCTGATCTATTCCAGCGACGAGCCAGCAAATGTGCGGGCGGTGCAGGCCGAGCTCGGCCGCGAGGCTGCAGGTGAGTTGGTCGAGCGGGAGCTTGCGGCCGTAGCACGAGATCTGGTGGAGAAGGGATTCTCGCGCCTTATCGTGGCGGGCGGCGAGACTTCGGGCGCAGTCGTGGGCGCCCTGGGCATCACGGCCATCGAGATTGGCCCGGAGATCGATCCCGGCGTTCCGTGGACCCGCAGCATGGATGACCGCAAATTGGTGATGGCATTGAAGTCGGGTAATTTCGGCGCGCCTGATTTCTTCTTGAAGGCGTGGAATCTCCTCGAATGAGTACAGAGACGAAGCTCCGTGAACAGATTTGTGCTGCTGGTGCCTCGCTGTTCAATCGCGGGCTGACGCATGGCTCCACAGGGAATATTTCCCTTCGTCTCCAAGACGGCGGCTGGCTGATGACGCCGACGGGCTCCTCTCTCGGCACGCTCGATCCGGCACGATTATCGAAGCTCGATCCAGACGGACGGCTCGTGTCCGGGGATCCGCCGACCAAGGAGGCTTTTCTGCATACGACCATGTACAATGCGCGACCGAATGCCGGGGCCGTCGTTCATCTCCATTCCACTTATTCCGTCGCCGTCAGCTGCCTAGAAGGCGTCGACCCTGAGAACTGTTTGCCACCGATCACGGCTTATTATGTAATGCGCGTCGGTTCGCTTCCCCTTGTTCCCTACTATCCTCCAGGCGACAAAGCCTTGGCCGAAGCGGTCGGGAAGCTGGCTGACCGCCATCACGCGGTGCTTCTTGCCAACCATGGTCCTGTCGTCGCTGGCACAAACTTATCAGCTGCCATGGATGCAATCGAGGAGCTGGAGGAAACGGCGCGCCTTTATCTCCTTCTTCGCGGGCAATCAATTCGAACTTTGACAGATGACCAAGTCACCGAGTTGCGCCGTCGGTTTTCAAACTAGGTGTTCCATTGCGCAGGCCCGCCTAAGTCCGACCCCGTTGCGCTGTGCCTTGCGTTGGTGTCGTGCCCTTAGAGCAGAGCCCGGGTGGAGATCGAGGAATTCAAACAAGGAGAGGAAAGAGAAATGGCCAATAAAATCGATCTCGAAAATCGCATAGCCGTTGTCACAGGCGGCGCCCAAGGATTCGGCCGCGCTATAACGGAGCGGTTCGTCGCGTCTGGTGCGAAGGTGGCGATCTGGGATCGGGACTTTCCGCTCGCGCAAAAGACTGCCGGCGAGATTGGCGGCGACGTGAGAGTTATCGAATGCGACGTGACGGAGCCCCAGGCGGTCGAGAAAGCTCGCGATGCCACCCTCGCCGCGTTCGGACGAATCGACATTCTCGTCAACAATGCTGGCATTGCCGGCCCGACAGCAAAGCTGTGGGAATATTCCCTGGAAGAGCTGCAAAGGACGATGAAAATCAATTTCGAGGGGCCATGGCTCTGCTGCAAGGCCATCGTGCCGGGCATGATCGCGCAGAACTACGGGCGCATCGTCAACATCGCCTCGATTGCAGGGAAAGAAGGCAATCCGAATGCCAGCGCCTATTCGGCCTCAAAAGCCGCGTTGATTGGGCTCACGAAATCGCTCGCGAAAGAGCTTGCCACCTACGACATTTCTGTCAATGCCATCACACCGGCAGCCGCCCGCACGGCAATTCTTGACCAGGTCACCGAAGAGCACATCCAGTTCATGCTCTCGAAAATTCCGCGCGGCCGGTTCGTGACCGTTGAAGAAGTGGCGGCTCTCGTTGCTTGGGCGGCATCCGCCGAGTGCTCCTTCACGACCGGACAAGTGCTCGACATTTCCGGCGGACGCGCGACCTACTGATCTGCGGAGCTAGGTGCCGAGTGTCGACAACATTTGCTTTCATTCTGCTCGGCGCCTTCGCCGGAGGATTCGTTGCCGGGCTGACCGGGTTTGGAACGGGTTTGACGGCGCTTTCTTTCTGGCTGCATGTCGTCGGCCCGACGCTTGCGGCTCCGCTGGTGACGGTATGCGCGATCATCGCGCAGGTGCAAAACCTGCCGAAGATCTGGCATGAGCTCGACTGGCCGATGCTGCGGCCGATCCTGGCCGGGGGTGTCATCGGCGTTCCCTTCGGCGCGCAACTGCTGACACGGATCGACGCCGAAACGTTCAAGACTGCTGTCGGCGTCGTGCTGATTTGCTACTCGGCCTTCATGCTGTTGTTCAGACCGAGATTTGGCACGAAGTGGGGCGGACGCTTCGCCGATGGTATTATGGGGTTGAGTAGTGGGATCATCGGCGGGCTCACCGGGTTGTCCGGCGTTCTTCCAACAATCTGGGCCGTTATTCGCGGCTGGAGCAAAGTCGAGCGGCGTGGCGTGTTTCAGATGTTCAATCTGACCGTGCTCACCACCGCGCTGATTGCATACGGTTTTTCAGGGCTGCTGACAGCAGAGCTCGGAAAGCTTGTGCTAATGGCTGTGCCCGGCACGCTGATCGGAGCGTGGTTAGGATTTCATGCCTATCGCCGTTTAAGCGATCACGGGTTCCACATTATCGTGTTGGTCCTTCTCATGGCCGCGGGCGTCATGCTCATCGCAACCAGATGAGATTGGGTGCTCCGCAGCAGGAAACGAAGATCATCCATAAAAAGAACTCCACGCTCCACACTTTTCGGAGTTGGCTTCCCTGAGCTCAAGTTGACAGCGCAAAAACAAACGGGCCGCTTTGGCGGCCCGTTCGCCTTCAATACTCACCTTTTACGTCTTGCACCGCTGATCCAGCGGGTAGAGGCTCTGCTTCACTCTCGCCATTCACCGGCTTTGCCCGCGCGGCCGGTGGCGAAATTACGCGATGCCGGAGGATGCCGATAACCAGGCCGATCAGAACCAGCGGGCTGACACTCAATGCGAAAGTGTCGTTGGGGTGGAACAGCACGACACCCGAAACGGCGGTCAACAACAGGCGCAGAGCAACATCAGCTGCGAAATTGCGCGTGTAGCTGCCGAACATCGCAAACGCCAGGCCAGATGCGCCGATGAGCATGGCGGCGGTGTTGAGAACCTGCGTCCAGCCGGGCGTGACGACCATTTCCGAACGCGTGAAGATTGCAAAGGTCATCAGCGTGATCGGCAAGCAGAGCTTGAGCGCTTCCCACATGGTTCGCATGAAGGAAGCTTCCGCGATGCGGGAGGAAATGGCAGCCGTTAGCGACGTTGGCGGGGACAGCTCGCCCCAGACCGAAAGCAAGAAGACGAAGAAGTGCGCCACCCAAGGATTGATCCCAAGGCTGACGAGAGGCTGCACAATGACAACCGCGCCGATGATGTACGTTGCCGTGGGCGGCAGGCCCGCACCAACCAGCCACCCGAAGACGTAGGCCATGAAAATCATGGCCAGGATGTTCCAAGCTCCAAGGTTGAGCAGCATCCCGCCCATGCGGTTGATGAAGCCGGTGACGGTGAACAGGCCGATCATGATGCCGAGCGTCGCCAGCAACAACGTCAGGTACGACGTCATGTCCGCATGCGTTTCGAGGCAGAGCCTGAGATTGTTGATCAGGGACTGATCAGCAACCGCGGGGTCCTTCAGAACGTATTTGAAATAGAGGAAGGCGATGATCAGTAGCACCAACATGAAGCTCGCAGCATAAAGCGCGGCCAACAGCTCGCCAGTGCCGAGGATGCCCAGATGGTAAACTAGAAAGAGGACGGACAGGAAAAAGATCGACGTTTTTATGCGATCGTAAAGCGGGACTGAGGGCGCTGCGACGCTATCGGACGGCAGAAGCCGCACGCAGACGAGATAAACGGCGAGCGCAAGCGTGCCATAATAAACGATTGCGAGGGAAAAGCCGCGCACGACAACGT
>QGVC01000638.1 GCA_003242645.1 Pseudomonadota bacterium | reverse complement strand
ACTCATCCGTGTTCCGCTTCGCTGCACGCGGAAGATCCCGAAGCAGGATGGCCAGCTTCTCGCCAGCAACGCGCCCCTTCACGCCCTGCTCGGCGAACGCGGTGAGGACGGCAACGCCCTCCTCCACCTCAATGTTGTTCACCCGCATCGCGGACGCCGCCTTGTTCGACAGCGCCTCCGCGAAGTCCTCGATCTCGCCCTGCGCCAGGATGTTCGCCTGAGTCAGCACGTCGGTGACGCGCTGCATCTGCTTCATGTTCTCGATCGGGTCCTCCATGCGGAGACCCAACGCTTCCTGGGCGCCAGTCAGATAATCCGCCGCGGCGGCAAGGTCCATCTGCGCGGCCTGCGCGAACGTAGCAACCACACCGATGGCCTCGACTGATTCCGCGGCATCGTAGCCAGCGGAACCAAGAGTTCTGTAGGCTTCGGCCACTTGAGTGGCCGAGAACTGCGTGCGCTCCGCAATGGACATGGCGGCCTTTTCCATGCGCTTACGCATGGGGCCTGAAACCTCACCCATGATGGCGAGCGATTTCGTCATCTGCTCATCGAAATCGATGAACGCCTTGACGCTCGCTCCACCGAATGCGATCGCACCAGCGGCGGCGACAGTGCCGACACGAACTAGCGTGCCAGCCAACTTCCCAAACCTGGCTTCAGTGCGCTTGGCGATTGCGCCAAGATCGCTGAAGCCACGGATGGCAGCCGTCGCATTGCTCGTGATGATGAGGTCCATGTGACGGACGGCTGCCATCTAAAACTCCTTGAAAGAAGAGGGGCGCCCGAAGGGCGCCCCTCTATCTCCGTCTTCGACCGCGTGATCCACCTTGACGTGGTGCAGCCTTACGCTGCGCCTTGGCTTCACGCTGCTCGGCTTCCTTCTTCTTGCGGTAATGATCCAAGTATGCTGCCAACTCTTCGTAGGTCAGCTGCTCGGGGCCGCCGAGGTGCCACGGCATGATACCGTACGCCTCGGAGAGAAAAGGAAGCTCTTTGACGAGCGCTAGTCGTCCAAAGGGTCTGCTTCGTCCTGCGTCTGCTTGCGCGTCTTGGACTCAACCTCGAAGTCCAGGGCCTCCATAGCCGCGTACGTCGGGTACTTCTCCAGCACCTTCTGGAACGGCAAGTTTGGCTCGCCCTGCTTGCGACGCGCCAGCCACAGAACGACCAGCACCGAGTCACCACCGAAGTTCTCCAGGAAGTGACCCGAGGGGTAGCCGATCTGCTGACGGCAGGCGAGGTCATCGGCGGGGCCAAGCTCATCGCTACGGAGGCGGTAAGTCTTGCCGTCCTCGATGACCGTGATAACCATGGACTCAGGAGCGTCGTCCTGCGTCCCGGCATTCTTGTTCTTGGGGGGCATTTGTCCTTCTTCTTGGTCGCGACGATTACCTGAACCTAAGCGCATTCTTGACGGTATCGAAGTACGCGTCATAGAACGGCTTAGAATCTGTGTACTCCCTCATCACCGGAAACAACATGTAACCGGCATCTTGACCCTTGCCTCTCCAGGGCGGAAACTGGCGGGTACGGGGGCGTGCCCCACCGCCGAACTCAGCGCCAAAGATCTCAGGGTGCTGGTTACCAAACAAGCGCACGATCGGCGCCTGGTTGACGGCCTTGATGCCAGGGGCGGCGTGGGCGTGAACAGACCCAAGTTGCGCGCCCCTGGCACGGGCCATCTTGGCCACGATCCCCGCCTGAGCCTCGTCCTGCTCCGCCAGCAACCTGGGCAGCGAAGCAGTGAGAATGCGCATGTCGTTCGCAAAAGTTGCGAGCGGAATGTACTTCAGCGGGGAAACAGCCATATCAGAAGTCGCTGTCGGTGGACTGGTACTCGACCTTCACCATCGGGTTCTCGCCATCGTGCAGGCAGACGAACTCGACTTCCTGG
>QGVC01000194.1 GCA_003242645.1 Pseudomonadota bacterium | reverse complement strand
TATGAGGAGTGAGCCTCAGCTACTCGTCTCGCTCGCTGATGCTGCGGCGTCGTTGGAGGCCTGCCGCTCGCTCTACAGCAGCCGCCCATAGAGCTGGGAATTGATGAGCCGAAAAGGCTCGTGCGGTACAGCTGAACTAATCCAAACCGGTATAGCGGGGAAAAATGAGCAAAGAAATCGGCAGGTCGGGCACAATCACCCGAACCTGCCCGTCAAATGGATTTTGCACTTGAGACTCCGGACGGATTGAGACCAAAGCTAAGAAGCGGGAATAGCATCCCAGCTCGAAAGCTACCCCTCACCACCACCGTTGCCTTCCCGAAGGGATATAGGGAGCGCACGCTGACCGAACCCGGTTGTCGTGGCCTATGAACCGGCAGATGCGTGCCTTCGTGCTGGGGCTCCGCCGCACCTCACTCGCGCTGACGAATATCCCATACTCCCGCGCCACCGCGGCCACGTTGGCATCCTCGCAATACGGAGTTGCGATCGGCTGGCCATCGACGATCTGAAATTGTCCCCGGCAGACAATCTTGGCATCGGCCATGCCGGCGCCCAAAGCAAGGGCACAGGCCGAAAGACCAACGCCAGCAAGCAGCCCTCTGACAATCTTCATAGCGAACATACCTCGACTTCCATCAAGTCCTCAGATTTGAACGTACCACGTGGCGACTTTCCGGGGCCAGTGTGCTCTGAAGCGAAGAGGTGGCCCGTGGACATTCGCAGCTTCCCGTGGCACGAACACCTGCAAAACTACCTCGCCGACACGGAGCCGGATGTTCCATGAGTGACAAGTCTCACAACCTGCGCATCAACCCTGAGCGACTGTGGTCGACCATCATGGAAACAGCGGCATTCGGCCGAACGGAGAAAGGTGGGCTCCGGCGGCTGACGCTGGGGCCCGAGGATCGCCAGGTCCGCGACTGGTTCCGCGCCGCCTGCGAAGCCGCAGGATGCACTGTCAAGGTCGATGAACTTGGGACGATGTACGCGATCCGGCCCGGCCGGAACATGAGCCTTCCGCCGATCGGCTGCGGATCGCATCTCGACACGCAGCCCACCGGTGGCAAGTTCGACGGCGTTCTCGGCACGTTAGCCGGTTTGGAGCTCATTCGTGTGCTCAACGATGCCGGTATCGAGACTGAAGCGCCGATCGCCGTCATCAACTGGACCAACGAGGAGGGCTCACGCTTCGCGCCGGCAATGATGGCGTCTGGGGCGTACGTCGGCGATTTCGATCCGGCCGATATCCTGGCCCGCCGCGATGCGACCGGGAAAACCGTTGCGGAGGCGCTTGACGAGATCGGCTACCGCGGACCGGAAAAATCCGGATCGGTGCCTCTCGGCGCTTTTGTCGAGTTGCATATCGAGCAGGGTCCGATCCTGGAGGCGGAGGGGAAGACCATCGGCGTGGTCGAAGGCGCTCAAGGCATCATCTGGTACGATGGGCGGGTCGTTGGCTTTGAAAGCCACGCCGGCACCACCCCCATGCCGCTGCGCCGCGATGCCCTTTGTGCATTATCTGAGATCGTCCTTGCCGCCGAGCGGATTGCTCGCGAGCATGGTCCAAGCGCGGTGGCAACGGTCGGCCAAGCTACGATTGCCAATCCCTCTCGGAACGTCATCCCTGGGGAAATCTCGTTCACACTCGAGTTTCGCGATCCACAATCGGAAACATTGGATGCTTTGGATTCCAAAATCCGAAAAGCAATTTCAGAGATTGCAGAGCGCCGCCGCGTGGAGATTACCCTCGAGCAAATCTGGCGCAAGGAGCCCGTCGTTTTTGCGCCGGAGATCGTGGAAAAGATCGAGGCCGCAGCGAAGGCGCTCGGCCTTTCACATCGACGGATGATCTCTGGCGCAGGACATGACGCCTGCAATCTCGCAAAGACTATTCCAACGGCGATGATTTTCGTGCCGTGCAAAGATGGGATCAGTCACAATGAATTGGAGGACGCGACGCGGGAGGACTGTGCCGCCGGCGCCAACGTGCTCCTCCATACGGTGCTTTCGCTGGCAAAGGTGTGCTGAGAGAAAGCTTATAGGCGCTCGATCTTGAAATCGGCGTATTGAACCATCCCGGAGACAAGCTGCTCCGAGGCCGAGCGCGCGTCGAGTCCGAGCGAGATTTTTTGCGCCCGGCATGGGCGGTCCCTCGGCACCTCGAAGGTGAAGCCGAATGTGCGCCAGGTCGGAGCCATTCCCATCATCATTTCGCTCGTCCCGAGCACGGCGCGCGTATCTTCCGCGCAGGAGACACGCCACACGAGCCCGCGGCGACCAGCCAGCTCGCCTTTGAGCTGTCCGGTAAAGCGATAGGTTCCAGGTGACAATAGAACCATTTGCGAGACAGTGCCGAACTCAACCCGCCCTTGCCCGAACTCGACAACCAAGCTTCGTCCGAGCTCGGGGTTATCCGCAGAGGTTAGATATATCGATACGCCTCTGCCATTCTCAATCACCCAGTCAAAAGGAAGGCCGGACAATGGGCGCTCGAAGCGGCCGTTATAAAGGAAGCCGGTGCTTTTCAGATCGTCTGGGCTAAGGAATTGAAGCCATGTGTAATACGCCAGCTCATAGGCTTTATGCCGAATGAGCCAGCTCAAATAGCTTTTCAGCTCCGCTTCGGTTGGCGGGGCTGAGGAACTTTTCAGTGCAAGGAGGACCTCCAGTGGTCTTCGCGGATCCGTTACCGATCGCGGCAGCGTTTCGAGAAACGCCGTGCGCCAAGGAGGATTTTGCGTAAGGCGCTGCTGGATGAGACGGCGTGCCTCCCCATCCTCCATCACCCGCGCCAAGAGGGGGACAATCCGACGCGTGTGCTCCGGTGCCGTGCGCATGATCGCATCGGCGCGATCGATCGCATCGGCATAATCGCGCCCTTCGATACTTCGAAGCAGCATCTTGTAAACTGCGCCAGTTTCGCGAAAGGACCGGCGCGCAGCAGCTTCAATGAGACGATGGGCTCGTTCGTTGTCGCCTTCCCATTCAACGATTTGGCCGAGAAGAAAAAGGGCAGAGGAGTCTACTGGATTGGCAACGAGCGCCCGAATCGCAACGCTTCGCAAGCTCGCAAGCTGCTCTGGGCCCGGCGAGGTTGGGCTCGCGTCGCGATCGTCGGCCACACTTCCTTCCGAGTCAGTGGCGGCGGAGCCCATCGCAGCGAAGCTGGCCAAGCGACTGGCTTCTCCTGCATAGCTGTTTGCGCCGCTCGCCACGTGCTGGCGCAGCTGCTCTTTCGCCAATTTGATGAGGGCTGCCGGTTGATCACCGTTGATCAATAAAGCCATCTCGGGAGAAACGCGCGCCAAATAGGCAGCAAAGCTGTGCACTACGATAAGCCAGACGAGAATTGCTCCCACTGCCGCCTGTGCGATCAACCGCATCACTCCGCTCGGACCCACCGCCTTCGAGAAAGCAAGAACAGAATTCGTGCAACAAAACCCAACGGCTTCCGCCGGGGCACAATAGTTCGTGGTTTGACGACACGAATTGGCGAGAGCCTTATTGGGCTTTTCCTATGCCGACTGGCGGCCGAACGACTCCTGCTGCCCCGCGTCTTACTTGAATACTTCGCTGAGTCAGCAATACGACTGTCGTAAGCCGCTCGTCTTTGAGGCGTTTTCAAGTCTTCCCAAGCGCTGGTCACACGACCGGCGAAAATGTGCCGCTCCCCGCCTTCCCCGGCATCCGGATGGAGCCATCTCATCAGAAGTATCATGTTCCGGCGCAGATCAGCCGTGGAGGAATCTGGGGTAGCGCCGAGGACGCGATAGCTGTTGGATTCCGGCGCAAATAGAATTTGCTCGATGAAGAACTTGGACGCTTCTCTAATTTCAGCGATGGGCCGATCCACCAGCGCAACAGCTTTCTGCTCTGCGCACGGATCGCCCGCCGCGATCTGCAGCAGTAGGAGCACGTCCTCCGGTAGCGGCTCACTTCGAACGCGACGAACGAGCGACGGCACGTTTCTCAAGTCGAGCGCCAGCCGCAAAGCATTGGAGCGGCTCATCACGCACTCTTCGCCAGCTTCGCACGGTCTTCCTGTCCATTCACGGATTGCCGACCGTAGCTATAGCTATATTCATCACCGTAGCCATAACCATAACCATAGCCGTATCCATACCCGGCCTGCTTGGCGTCGAATTTGGTCAGGACGGCACCGATCAATGCGCCCCGGGACAGCTGCAACCGTTTCAACGCACCGCGTATGACGCCGGTCCGCGCCTGACCCGCACCAACAATGAAAACGGTCGCGGCGGTGCTGCTGGACAGAAGCTGCGCGTCTGCGAGCCCCATGACCGGAGGACCGTCGAGAACTATGAGATCGAAGACCTCGAGCCCGACCGACAGCAGCGAAAGCACGCGCGAGCTACCAAGCAAATCTGCAGCATTGGGTGGCAGCGGGCCCGAAGCCATGAAAGTCAAATTCGGAATGTCCGTTCTCTGCATCACCTCTGGTGGATTGCACGCGCCCGTGAGGTAATTGCTGAGGCCCATGCTGCCGTCGAGACGAAGCTTCGTGTGCAGCGATGGCATGCGGAGGTCTGCATCAACCAGCAACACACGTTGACCGAGGGATGCAAAATGCCGGGCGATGGCGACAGCGGTGATCGATTTGCCTTCCGACGGCGTGGCACTTGTAATGAGAATTGTTCTCGGTAATCCGTTTTCAGTTGCGAACTGCAGCGCCGTGCACAAGGATCGATAGGCCTCGGACACAGCCGAGCGCGGATCTGCGAGGTCGGCTTCCAACGCTCCGGCGGAAGACACCTTAGGAATAATGCCGAGGGTCGGAAGCCCCATCAGACGTTCGATATCCTCCGGCGTGCGGATTGTATCGTCGAGGGTCTCTAGGAGATAGGCTGTTGCAAGGCCGAGGCCGAGCCCTAGCGCGAAAGCAATAAGAAGCGTGCGCTTGAGGTTCGGCGAGGAGGGCGAAGTCGGAAGCGTCGCGCGATCGACGACGAAAACATTATTGGCACCGACGCCACCGGCAATATCGACCTCCTTATAACGCTGCAACAGACCGTTGTAGAGCGCGCGATTGGTATCCACCTCGCGTTTCAAAATGTTGTACTGGATGCTGCGCTTTTGCAGGTCGAGTACTTCGGCGCGAAGCTTCTCGATCTGCGCCCGCATCTCCGCTTCCTGGCTCAGCGACGTTTCGTATGCTGCTTTCAACGAGTCTTTAATTGCCTGTACCTCCGCGGCAATCTGCCGATCGATCTCCTTAATCTTCGAGCTGATCTCAACCATGGCCGGGAAGGTTGGCTTGAAGATCTCGAGCTTCTCCTGATACTCCGCAACCAGCATGTTGCGTCGATTGCGCAGGCTGTCGATCGTGCTGTTCGTGAGGATCTGCGGAACGTTCATGCTGTCCGCCTCTTCCACCTGGCGCCACAGCTTCTCGTTCCTTATGCGCTCCGAAATAAGCTGGCTCAATGCAGCGTTGGCGCTTGCCAGATTGCTCTCGGCAATGGAAGCCTTCTCGGTGACGACAACAATTTGCTCGCGCTCGGCAAATTCGAGCATTTTGCGCTCGGATTCCTCGAGGCGCAGCTTGAGTTGGGCAATCTGATCCTCGAGAAATGTTTTGGCGTAAGCGTTGGCCTGAAACCGCTTGTCCAGATTGGATGCGATATAGGCCTCAGCATAAGCGTTTGCGATTCGCTGCGCGCGAGAAGGAACAGGGTCGGTATAGCTTAGATCAACGAGCCGCGAGCCAGGCACCGGGGCCACGGTTCGGTTGGCAAGTACGATCGCCGTAGCGGCTCGCTCCCTTGCTGCGGGATCAGATTTCTTGCTTTCATCCGAACTTTGAAAAAATGCGCGGATTGCGCTGAACATTGAGCCGCGCGGGCGAATAAAGCTATCCTGCTCCGCGAGCCGCAGCGACGAGACCACCCGCTCGGCCATGGCTCGGCTCTGCAGTCGCTCGTATTCCGTCTTCAGATAATCATAACCCGTTTCCGATGGAGTGACGTTCCCGCCCTCGACCACCTTGGGCGCCTCGCGATCGATCTGAATACGAACGGTCGCGGTGTAGAGCGGGGTCATCATCAACGTGCCGAGCCCAGCCAACGCAACGCACGCCAGAACAATTGCCGCAATCAGCCACTTCCGCTTGTAAAAAATTTGCCAATATTCGAGCAGCTCCCGAGTGAGATCCTGCTCATCCGAGCCATTGGAATAGCCATAGCCGTAAGCGGGGGGCGGAGCGACGCTTTCCTGCGCAACTGCCCGTTTCTGGTCCGCAGGAACAAGGCGTGCGATGCGATTCTCGTTCCCGGGATCTCGCATTGGCTCGGCCATAGGTCAGCCCTCAGTGACAAGGATCCAGGCTCACACGCAGGAACTCGACCAAGCAGCCCGAGTCGTACCGCTTAGCCAGGAAACGCCTTACAAAAAAGTTGAAAAAGGGATGATTTCAAAGAGCTCCCATGAATACGTTCGTGATGGGCAACGCCCGCAGAACGTTGTGCAGGACGACCTTCGCCGTCGAGTCATCGACGACGATGACGTCCCCGGGCTCGATTATCGGATCCTCAGCGGCCCCGCTGCGAATATCATCGAGATTGAAGCGCGCAGCTTTACGCTTTCCGTCAATCTGACGAAAAACGACCACATCTCCCGAAGCGCGATTGTGGTCGAGGCCTTCCGCCATGGTAATGGCCTGAAGAAGCGATGTTCGGCCCCTCAGCGGATAAACGCCCGGCTTCTTTACAGAGCCGTCCACCGTCACACGGCGGGCGTTGTATTCCTTGATGAAGACGGTGACCTGAGGATTTTGTAGATACTTTTCGCCAAGCCGGGCCGTTACATCCTGCTCGACCTCCTGCGCCGTTCGCCCAGCTGCAGGAACCTCTCCAATCAAAGGCAAATTTATGGTGCCCGTGTCTGCGACCTGAACGGTCGTCGA
>QGVC01000193.1 GCA_003242645.1 Pseudomonadota bacterium | reverse complement strand
ATCATCACGTGGTCCTGATACGCCTTGCGCTCGGTGAGCCGCTGATACCAGGCCTCGACGTTCGGAAGCCGCGGGCGCGGGATATCCAAGGTGAAGTAACGGTACATGAGGGAACCGCACCCAATGTCCGCGGCCGTTAGCTGGTCCCCCAGAATATAGGCACGGCCATCGAGCTGTGCATCGAGAATTGCCAACTTCTCGCCGGCGCGCTTTGCCGCCTTCTCGATGGCGCCGACATCCCTCTCCGAGGCCGGGGTGCGAATGAGGCCAAGGAAGATCGTATGGATAATGTCGGAATAAAGCGTCGAGTTGGCCCATTCCATCCATTGGTCGGCAAGTGCGCGCTGCCGCTCGTCGGAGGCACCCAAGCGGCCGCGGCCGTGTGCGGCGACGAGGTATCGCACAATCGCGTTGCTCTCCCACAGAACGAACCCGTCATCCTCGAGAACGGGAACGAGACGATTGGGGTTGAGCTTGCCGAACTCGGGCGTGTCGAGGCCGCCGAATGGGCCGCCAACGTCGATGCGCTCGTGCGGCAGCTCAAGCTCTGCCACCGTCCACATTACCTTTTGGACGTTGATCGACGTCTTGCGTCCCCAAATCTTCAGCATCTCGCTCCACCTTCCAGGTTCGGCCGTGCCGCCCGCTGACCATGGCTTTCGATGTCCCAAACGCAAACGCGCCCGCGGGCGAAACTCGCTGGCGGGCGTTGACCACTCTGCCGGCTCACGCGCCTGGACAGGGTGGCGGCTCGGGAAATCGAGAGCCAATCGAGAAAGTCAGCGGACCATATGGCGATGACCTAACGCTGTCAAACGCTGAACGTTTCCGGGGCGCCTGAGCCCAGCCCCTCAATTGCGCGGGGTGACGCGGATGATCCTGCCTTTTGGGCTGTCGGTCGCAACGTAAATGGCGCCGTCAGGACCCTGCCTCACATCGCGGATGCGCTCGCCTAGGTCTGTGAGGAGCTGCTCCTCGGCGGTCACCTCCTCTCCGTCGAGGACCAATCGGGCAAGGTGGCGACCTGCAAGCGCGCCAACGAAAAGATTGCCGCGCCACTGCGGAGCGCGATCCGCGGTATAGAAAGTCATGCCGGATGGCGCGATCGAAGGGTCCCAGTAATAGAGCGGCTGCTCCATCCCCTCCCGCCTCTCAGGGATGTCCTGCCCCGAGTAGTGTCGTCCGTAGTTGATGACGGGCCAGCCATAGTTCAGTCCTTTCCGGACAACGTTGATCTCGTCCCCGCCACGCGGGCCATGATCGACGATCCAAAGCTCGCCGGTTTCAGGATGAAGCCCCGCGGCTTGGGGGTTCCGATGGCCATATGACCAGATCTCCGGCCGTGCGTCCTCGCGTCCAACGAACGGATTATCCTCTGGCACCGAGCCGTCCGGATTGATGCGCACGACCTTGCCCCAGTGGCGGGAGAGGTCTTGCGCATATTGCATCTGGAAGCGTTCGCCGAGGGTGATGAAGAGTTTGCCGTCCGGCGCAACCACAATTCGGGAGCCGAAGTGGACGTTTGCCGGATAGGAAGGCAGCTGACGAAAGATGACCTGAACGTCTTCTAGCCTGGCTCGGCCATCCTCCTCGACGAGGCGGGCACGGGCGACAGCGGTGCCATTGCCGCCATCCTCACGCGGCTCGGAGTACGAGAAATAGATTGTGCCGGACGACTGAAATTCGGGGGCAAGGACGACATCGAGCAGACCGCCCTGACCCTGCGCGAACACCTTGGGCACGCCTTCGATCGGAGCACTGACTTGGCCCTCCACGGTGACAATGCGCATGCGCCCGGGGCGCTCCGTCACCAGCATCCGGCCATCCGGAAGGAAGGCGATGGCCCACGGGTGGACTAGCCCTTCTGCCACCGTTTCAACCACGATGTCGCTGCGCGGTGCCCGCGGGGCATCGGTCTGCACAGCCCAGGCGGTCGCAGCGAACGTCAGGGATGCGATGATTGAGAGCAGCGGACGCATGTCACCTCCTTACAGGTGATCTTGGAAAGGAAACGCGCTGCTGCGCCGAACCGCCATGGTCAGAGTCAAAGTAGAGCATCACTCGCGGACCTTGGGCGGATCTCGCAGCCAGGGATGATTTGGTCCTACGGCCGCGATGCGCTGGACGATACGCTGAGGGTTGCTCAGCGTTACGTGCTCGAAAGCGATCGGCACCAGACGTCCCCGCACGGCGTCGATCAGCTCGCCGGGCCTCAGCAAAAAATCAGGGTTGCTCGGCCGGCCGTAGCGCTCGTTCCCGACCGCGAATGTTTCGTAAATCAGTAAGCCGTCGCGCGCCACGCAGCCCACGATGTCCGGCAAGATCGGCCGCCAGAGATATTTCGTGACGATCACTCCGGAGAAACTCTGGTCGCGAAACGGAAAAGGGCGTCCGTCCTCGAGATCAGCCTCAACCAGCTCGACCCCGGGCGTCCCTTGCAGATCGCTTACCCCTGAAAGGTCGCGATCGACACCAACGACGTCGTAGCCAAGCTTAAGCGCCAGCCGGAGATGGCGACCGCTCCCACAGGCGACGTCGAGCACCCGCCCACTCTTGGGAATGCCGGAGAGAAACCGCCGCACCCAAGAGGACGGAGCTTGAAGATCACGCCGTTCCGCGACCGGCGCTGGCATATTTGATCCTCTGATCAATTGTATTCGGCGATCCGCGCGTCATATATGGAGCCATGACCAGTCGCGACGCCATCCCCTTCCTCAAAATGAACGGTCTCGGAAACGAGATCGTGATCATCGACCTGCGGGGAAGCGCGCGAGTGCTTTCGGCGGATGAAGCTCGCGCAATTGCAGCGCGGCCGGATTCCTACTTTGACCAGCTCATGGTTCTGCACGATCCGCGGTCGCAGGATACGGATGCTTTCGTCCGCATTTACAACCGAGACGGCTCTCTTGCGCAGGCGTGCGGGAACGGCACGAGGTGCATCGGCTGGGCGGTGGCACAGCAGACGGGGCGAAACCAGCTGCGGTTCGAGACGGCTGGTGGTCTCCTCGACGTCCATGTCGAGAGCATCGATCGGATTACTGTCGACATGGGGGAGCCCCGGTTCCGTTGGGATGAGATCCCGCTTTCCGAGCCGTTCGAGGACACGCGCCGGATCGAGCTGAAGCTCGAATTCGGCGGCCAGCCAAAGCTGCAGTGGCCGTCGGTCGTTAACGTCGGCAACCCACATGCGGTGTTCTGGGTCGAGGATGTGGACGCCTACGATCTGGCCCGGCTGGGGCCGCAGCTCGAAGCGCATCCGATCTTTCCCGAGCGGGCCAACATTTCACTTGCCCAGGTCACATCGCCATCGGCGCTGAAGTTGCGGACGTGGGAACGCGGCGCCGGTTTGACCCGGGCGTGCGGGTCTGCCGCGTGTGCGGCGGCCGTGTTAGCAGCCCGCACTGGCCGAACCGGTCGAATCGTCACGGTGACGCTGCCGGGCGGCATGCTCCACATTGAATGGACAGAGGCCAACCGGATCCTAATGCGTGGCCCGGTCGAGCTCGAGCATGAGGGGACGCTTGATTGGGATGCGCTTTCAAGATCGCCGGCCTGAATGCCGGATACGACTTTCCAATGTCCTGGTCGCGCCTTAAATCAGGACTGGTAAGTCCCGCCGGTCGCGAAAGCGGCCAAACCCCTTCCGGAGCAAAGGCAATCAACCGATTTCACGGCCTGCCGTCAGATTCTCGATGTCCGAACCGACCATCATAACCTTGGGCTGCCGGTTGAATGCCTATGAGTCCGAGCTGATGCGCCAGCACGCGTCAGACGCCGGGCTCCGGGATGCGGTCATCATCAATACGTGTGCCGTGACGGCGGAAGCGGTGCGCCAGTCGCAGCAGGCCATCCGAAAGGCGCGCCGGGAGCACCCCGATGCCAAGATCATCGTGACCGGTTGCGCCGCCCAGATCGAGCCGGACCTGTTCGCCCGCATGCCGGAAGCCGATTACGTCATCGGCAACGCTGAGAAGGTCAAGCGCGAGACATTCCAGGGCCTGAGCGTCGAGGGGAGCGAGCGCGTCCAGGTCAACGACATCATGAGCGTGCGGGAAACGGCTTCGCACCTGATCGCGGGGTTCGGGACGCGGGCACGGGCCTACGTACAGGTGCAGAACGGCTGCGATCACCGCTGCACGTTTTGCATCATCCCTTACGGCCGCGGCCCCTCACGGTCGGTGCCGGCAGGGGAGGTGGTGGCGCAGGTCCGCCGTCTCGTCGAGGCTGGCTACCGTGAGGTGGTGCTGACCGGGGTCGACATCACCGCTTACGGCAACGACTTGCCTGGCCCCATGTCTCTAGGGCGCCTCGTCAGGCAAATCCTCCGCCACGTGCCGGAGCTCGACCGGCTGCGCTTGTCCTCGATCGATCAGGTCGAGGCCGACAAACATCTTCTGGATGCCATCGCCGAGGAGCCGCGGCTGATGCCGCACCTCCACCTCTCGCTTCAGGCCGGCGACGATCTGATCCTGAAGCGAATGAAGCGCCGCCATTCGCGGGCGGATGCGATCCGCTTCTGCGAAACGGTGCGGCGGCTGAGGCCGGACATCGTCTTTGGCGCCGACCTGATCGCCGGCTTTCCGACCGAAACGGAAGAGCACTTCCAGAACACGCTTCATCTCGTTGAGGAGTGCGGGCTCACCTACCTGCACGTGTTCCCGTTCTCGCCGCGGAAGGGCACGCCTGCTGCGCGCATGCCGCAAGTCAGCCGTTCCGAGGTGAAGGAGCGGGCCGCGCGGCTGCGTAGCCTCGGCAGCAAGATGCTCGTCCGCTATCTCGATGGGCAGCGGGGTGCGTTGGTGGATGTCCTGACGGAACGGCCCAAGGCCGGCCGTACGGCCCAATTCACCGAGATTCAACTTTCCACTGAGACTCCTGTAGGCACCATCGTGCGGGCGCGAGTCGAGGGGCACGATGGTCAACGACTTGCCGGGGAGGTGGTGGCGTGAGCGTCAAGCCGAGAAAAGGGGGGCTCTTCGATCGCTTGTTCGGCCGCGGCGAGAAGCCGGCCGAGCAGGAGCTCGAAAGCCGGCAGGAAGAAGCCGCTGCGCCAACCAGCGATGAGCCGCTCCAGCCGGCCGAGGGTAAGCAGGCGGAGGCGGCGGCTGAGCCTGCACCAGCTGAAGTGAGCGTGGAACCCCAACCCGAGCAGATGCACGAGGCTGCTCGGCGATCAGAGGCCGTAACCGAACCAGGAGCGGCTCAGCCGGAAGAAGAACCGCGGCCGAAGACAAGCTGGTTCCAGCGCCTTAAGGCGGGCCTGACGAAGACGTCCAGCAAGCTTTCCGAGGGTATCACAAGCGTCTTCGCCAAGCGCAAGCTCGACGAGAGCACGTTGGATGAACTTGAGGATCTACTCATCCAGGCGGACCTCGGGCTCGACACCGCGGCGCGTATCACGGATGCGCTGCGCAAGGGGCGCTATGACAAGGGCATTTCGCCGGAGGAAGTGCGGGCGGTGCTGGCCGCGGAAATCGAGAAGATCCTCGCGCCCGTCGCCAAGCCACTCGAGATCGATCCCAACGCCAAGCCCCATGTCATCTTGACCGTAGGGGTGAATGGCACCGGCAAGACCACGACCATTGGTAAGCTGGCTGCCAAATACGTCAGGGCGGGCAAGAAGGTGATGCTGGTCGCCGGCGACACGTTCCGTGCAGCGGCGATCGACCAGCTTAAAGTGTGGGGAGAGCGGACGGGCGCGACCGTGGTGGCCCGTGATGTCGGCGCTGACGCGGCCGGCCTCGCTTACGACGCCTACATGCAGGCTCGCAAGGAGGGCTATGACGTCGTACTCATCGACACAGCCGGAAGGCTGCAGAACAAGCAGGCTCTCATGGACGAGCTTGCGAAGATCATACGAGTTTTACGTAAGATCGATACATCCGCTCCCCATGATTCGTTGCTCGTCCTCGACGCCACCACGGGGCAGAACGCCTTGGATCAGGTCGAGGTGTTTAGAAAACAAGCCGACGTCAGTGGTCTGGTTATGACGAAGCTCGACGGCACGGCGAAGGGCGGAATTCTCGTTGCAATTGCAGCCAAGTACGGGCTCCCGGTGCACGCAGTCGGTGTGGGGGAGGGGGTCGACGACCTTCAGTCGTTTGACGCCGGGGAGTTCGCACGTGCAATTGCTCTAGATTAGAACAAGCAGCCTTCAACAGCAGAGGAGGCAAGTGAGCGAGACGATGAGCTGGTTGAGGCGTACTTACCCTTTCAACGCCGAGCAGACTGTCAATATCCTCAGCGAATTCGGGCCTCTGGTGACCATGTTCATCGTCAACGCGATGTACGGGATCGAAGCCGGGACCTGGGCATTGATCATCACTACTGGCATTGCAATCGCTGCCATGCGAATTGTCCTCCGGCGGTTCCCGGTTTTTCCAATCATTGCCAGTGGCGTCACGATCGCGTTCGGCTGCCTGACCCTGCTGACCGGCAACCCCATGTGGGTTCAGATCAAGGTCACGATCTTCAACCTGCTGTTCGCTTTGTTCCTGTTCGGCGGCTTGTGGGTTGGGAAGAACTTCTTTCAGTACGTCTTCGAGAGCACCTTTCACTACACGAAGAAGGGCTGGGATCGCTTCACCTTCAGCTTTGCCTGCTTCTTCGTGATGACGGCCATTTTGAATGAGATCGTACGCGTGAGCTTCGACGACCATTCCATTTACAACTTTCTCGGCTACGAGATGGATGGCGTCAACGTCTGGATTTTGTTCAAAGTGGCGTTCATCATGCCCGTGAGCGGCTTGTATGCCTGGTGGCTCACCCGCACTATGCAGAAATACCGCATTCCGGCGGATGCGAGCGTAGTGCGGACTTCGGCAGCCAAGAAGCTGGACAGCAAGGCAACAAGAGCGACGCAAGAGGCTTAGCTCTCCTTTCAACTTCCTTTTCACGGGAGTGCAGTTCCCGGCTTGTCCCTAAACACAACTTAC
>QGVC01000192.1 GCA_003242645.1 Pseudomonadota bacterium | reverse complement strand
CTCCGAGGCGAAGTTCTCGCTGGCCCGTCAAGGGCTGCGCCAGATCCTCCCGGCGCTCGACCGCACCGCGGAGGTCGGCCTCGTCTTGTTCGGTCATCGCCGGCGGGGCGATTGCTCTGACGTCGAGCAGGCCGTCGCCCTGCAACCGCTCAACCCCGAGCAGATCCTCTCTTCGCTAGAATCGCTCAGTCCCAGGGGACGCGGGCCACTGACGCTCGCCATGGTCGCTGCGGCCGACGTGCTGCCCGGTGGCGAGGGGAAGGAAAGCCTCGTTCTCATCCACGACGATTACGACAACTGCCAAAGCGATCCGTGCCAGATCGCAGGGGAGCTGCACCGCGCCCGGCCTGAGCTCACCATTCACGTGGTCAGCATCGGAACCAAGCCCGAGGACGCGGAGCGCATGGCCTGCGTGCCGCGCATCACCGGCGGCCGGCACTTCATTGCGCAGGAGGCTGCCGAGGTGGTTCCTGCGATCGCTGAGGCGCTGAATCTCGCTTCGCTCGCCACCACCCAGCCACTACGTGTGCCGCGGCCGCGCGCCGTCAGCCGCGATGATTTCGGGCCACCCGGGCTGCGTCTGTCGGCGACGCTTGTTGAGGGAGGGGACCCGCTCGACGTGCCGATCACTTGGCGCGTCTTCCGAGCCGGAAATGAAGACACAACTCCAGTGCAGGAGGCCACAGAGGCGGCACCCCGGCTGTCGCTGCCGCCTGGCGACTACGTCGTTGAAGCGCGGCGGGATGCCTTGTGGGTACGGCAGCCCGTAACCGTCGCGGAAAATCTTCCGACGACGGTGACGGTGACCCTCAATGGCGGCGTCCTGGACCTTGCGCCACCTCCGTTCACCGCGGATGACGGGGATCTGCCGTCCCCTGCCGTGATCAGTCTGGTGGAGCTGAACGAGGAGGAGCCAGACAAGGCGCGCGCGGTCTGGATGGGACCGGCCGAGGAACGGGAGCTCTACGTGCCGGCGGGCACCTACCGCGTGACCTTGCAGACCGGGCAGTTCCGGGTGGAGCGGAACATCGTGGTCCCGAGCGGAAGCAGAGGGACACCGCCGCTTGCAACTGCGGTGGGCCGCATTCGTCTCGAAGCGCTGGATCACGAGGGCGCGGAAGAGGGGGCCGACAACGTCCTTTTTCGCATTCTGGAGGATGACCCCAGCGCTCCTGGCGGCCGGCGGGAGGTCGCGCGCTCTGCAGCGAAGACGCCGAAGTTCATCCTGCCGGCGGGCACTTACCATGTGATCGCGCAGAAGGGTGCAGCCGAGGTGCGGGAGCTGATCGCGCTGGGCGCCGGCGACGACATCAGCAGGACGCTGAACCTCAATCTCGCGAGATTGGCGCTTTCGGTGCGGCTGCCCGGCGAGTCGCCCGCGGATCTCGAGAAAGTAACGTGGCGCATTATTCGGCTCGAGGGTGGAACGGAGGTCGAGGCGGCCCGATCGATTCAGCCGAGCCCGCTGCTGCAGCTGCCGGCGGGGCGCTATCGCGTCGAGGCCCGGCTTGGCCGGCTGAACGCGGTGGCCACGGGTGAGACGGAGCTGATAGAGGCGAGCGAGCACGAGTTGGTTCTTGAGCCCCAGGCGGCTCATCTGCAGCTGCGGTTGGAGTACGGCGGAATGCCGCTCAGCGGCGGGGACGTCTTCTGGGAGGTGCGCGACAGCTCGGGGCAGGCCATCTGGCGCACGATGGAGCCTGAGCCGCGGGAGTTCCTGGCCGCTGGCCGCTACACGATCAAGGCCGAGACGCGGGAGCAGCGCCTCGAGCAGACGGTAGAGCTATCCCCCGGCGAGGCGCGGACGCTGGCGATGGCTCTGCAATAGACATAATCGAGCGGTAGAATATCGGTCGCTGATGGAGCCTTTCGCGGGGACAGTTCGCAACTGGGGAAACCGGCAATGCGCGGGATTTGGGGCTTGATGGGTTGGCGCGCCATTTTGGCATTCGCGCTGGCGCTCACAACTCCACTCCTCATGTCCGATGCTCACGCTCAACAGCCCGCTAACCCGGGCCCCCAGAACGTCATGCCGCTGGACCCAACGAGCGCAGATCTGCTGAGGCTACCGGACACGCCGAACACGACGGTGGTGCCGTGGACCCCATCGGAGCGGCCCGCAAAATCCGGTAAGGGCCGAAATGGAACGAGCGTTACGCTCGTGGCGCTGCTCACGCAGGATGGCCAGCGGATCGACTCCGGCCTCGTCTGGCGGGTTTATCGCGATGCCGGCAGCGATGACCCGGACCGCAACGTTCTGGTGCAAACCAGCCGCGAGGCGAGCCCCGTCCTGCGCCTGCCGCCGGGCGATTACTACGTCAATGCCGCCTTCGGGCGGGCGCACCTTACGCGGCGCATCACGGTGAAGGAGGGGGTGGAGTCGGTCGAGCCGTTCGTGCTCAACGCCGGCGGCCTACGTTTGAAAGCTCTGGTCAACGACGGTGAGCCCGCGCCGCCGAACACCGTCAAGTTCGATGTGCTCTCCGACGAGCGCGACCAATTCGGCAATCGCACCAGGATTCTCAGCGACGCGAGGCCCGGCGTCATCGTTCGGCTCAACTCGGGCATCTATCACATCGTATCCACCTATGGAGGCGCCAACTCGCGCGTGAGCGCGGATGTGACGGTGGAAGCGGGAAAGCTGACGGAGGTGACCGTCACCCATTCTGCGGCCAGGGTCACATTCAAGCTCGTGACGCGGGCTGGAGGCGAGGCTCTGCCCGATACGCAATGGCGCATCCTGGATGCTTCGGGGGATGTCGTCGATGAGAGCGTCGGCGCATTGCCGAGCCATATCCTTGCGCCCGGCAAATACACTGTCACAGCCCGTTCAGCCGGGCAGGTCTACCGCCGCGAATTCTCGCTGGATAAGGGCGATGTGACCGAAATCGAGGTCGTGACCCAGTAGCTGAGGGGTACGAGGTCGAACGTTACACGCGTTTTCGTACGTCGGCTGATCGTCACCTGAATGGTGGCGCGTGCATCAGGCCGCCTTTGGACCACAGATCGTTGATGCGACGTTCCAGCTTCAGCGGTGACCGCATGCCGACATTCCTCTCGAACAGCTCGCCGTAATTGCCGACCTGCCGAATGACATCGTAAGCCCACGTACGGCTGAGCCCGAGCGACGCGCCTAGGTCGCCATCCGTTCCGAGCAAGCGTCTCACGGCTGCGATCGGCGATTGACGCATCGCCTCCACGTTCGCCCGTGACACGCCGTGCTCCTCGGCGGCGATCAGCGCGTACAGCACCCAGCGGACGATGCCGAACCACTGAGGATCACCCTGTTTCACCGCGGGACCGAGCGGTTCTTTCGTCAGCAGCTCAGGCAGGAGCTGATGCTCGCCGGTCTGGTCGATGGCAGCACGAACGAGGGCCAGCGCCGTCAGATCGGCAGTGAGCGCAGTGCAGCGCTCGTTGAGATAGGCTTCGACAGCTGCGTCCCATTTATCGAACGTAACCGCGGTGAAGCGCATGCCGCGCTGGCTGAAGTACTCCTCGAGGCCTTGCTGCGCGGAGCCCGCATTCATCACGCAAATGCTCGCACCACTGAGCTCGAGCACGCTCGTTACGCCTTGAGCCCGGCGCACCATAATTGCCTGGCCATCGAAGAAGAGCGTATCGACGTACCGTGCGCCGAGATCCATATCGCGGCTCAACGTCCACGGTGCACTGCGAGCCAGAACATCAACCTCTCCGTCACGCAGCGCCGAAAAGCGCTCTGCCAAGGTGAGCGGGCGGTATTTCACGGCGTTCCGATCGCCGAAGATTGCCGCCGCAAGAGCCGCGCAGAAATCCACCTCCAGGCCCGACCAGACGCCTCGCGCATCGAGATGCGAAAATCCCATCAGGCCTTCGGCGACGCCGCACAACAGGTGCCCGCGCGACCGGACTTCGTCGAGCGTTGCGGCCGGGATGCTCGCGCTGCTGCAAACAAAGAAAATGGCGCCGAGAACCGCGCAGAATACCTGACGTGACGATCTGCACATATCCATTCGAAAAGCCGCTGATGAGTGATTGCCGTACCCGGCAGCTGGCGGTGAGCCAAGGCGGCTCACCCGCGCAAACCTGCCCCGGTGTGCACCTCCCCAGGTTTACGCCGTCAGCTCACGCAGGCATGGCTGTCTCGACCAGACGCACCCAATAGGAGACGCCGTAGGGGATCGCATCGTCGTTGAAGTTGTACGCTGGGTGGTGGAGGCCGGCGCTGTCGCCATTGCCCATGAAAATGAAGGCGCCAGGCCGCGCTTCCAGCATGAACGAGAAATCCTCTCCGCCCATAACCGGCGGCGCGGACGTATTCACCTTGTCAGGGCCCACGACGGCGGCCGCAACAGAAGCAGCGAACTGCGTCTCACGTTCGTGATTGCGGGTCACCGGATAATCGCGCTTGTAAACGACGTCTGCTTCGGCACCGAACATGGCGGCCGTCGCTTTCGTGACCTCGATAATCCGCTTCTCGAGCAGGTCGCGGATGTGGGGCTGTAGCGAGCGCGCGGTGCCGGTCAGTTTCGCCGTCGCCGGAATAACATTCTGCGTATCGCCGGCGTGGAACATGCAGATCGACACGACGCCAGACTCCAAGGGATCGACGTTCCTGGAGACGATGGACTGCAATGCGGTGACGACATGCGCACCGGCGAGCAGCGGGTCGATGCAACAATGCGGCTTGGCGGCGTGCCCCCCTTTGCCGTGGATCGTGATGTAGATCCGGTCCGAGGCGGCCATTAGCGGACCTGGCCTGAGAGCAAAGCTGCCGACAGGAAGCCCTGGTTGGTTGTGGAGACCGTAGACCTCCTGAATGCCCCAGCGATCCATGAGGCCGTCGTCGATCATCGCCTTTGCGCCAGCGCCGCCTTCCTCAGCGGGTTGAAAGATCAAGACAACCGTGCCGTCGAAATTCCGTGTTTCAGCAAGGTAACGGGCGGCACCAAGCAGCATCGTGGTGTGTCCGTCATGCCCGCAGGCATGCATTCGGCCGGGGATTGTCGAAGCGTAAGGCAGGCCTGTCTCCTCTTGAATCGGTAGGGCGTCCATGTCGGCCCTCAGCCCGATAACCTTGCCTGAGTTGTTGCTCCGACCACGAATCACCCCGACGACGCCCGTTCGGCCGATGCCGGTGACAACCTCGTCGCAGCCCCAGGCCTTCAACTTCTCCGCCACGATGCCAGCCGTCCGATGCACGTCGTAAAGAACTTCGGGATGTGCGTGGAAGTCGCGACGGAGCTCGGTCAGCTCGTCTTGCATCGCCGCAACTCGGTTCACGATCGGCATGGCAGGCGGCCTCCCTCGGGAAAGGATGAATTCGAAGCGGTCAGTGACTGAACAGGAAGCCTAACGCGGTTAATGGATGCGGACAAATGCGACGGTGGGCCTCCCGCTAACGACGCACGTAAGCATAATACCGCCCTTCCGGCACGGTGGGCGGCAGGGATAACGCCGCCAACTTTGGGTGCTCGAGTTGGGTCGACGAGATGACGATGGCCCTGGAGCGTGTCAGTCGGACGACAACATCAGGAAGCCAGCGTTGCAGCACGGCTTCATTGGCCGGTACACCGTTTCCCAGGTCCGCGTGAAGCAAGACGCCTATAGCTCCGAACCGCTCAGCAAAGGCTGGGGCCGTCGTTCTGATGTCGCCGAGGACGAGGTCTTCGGCGGGCGGCGTGCTCCTCGGGTTGGCATCGAGCGTGCGATCGAAGGCGATAATGCGCCGGTCGGGCAACAGTTCGCGGAGATGGTCGAATGTCCGACCATTGCCGAGCCCGAGCTCGATGACAGGCCCCTGCAACTGATCACCAGCGGATCGGAGCTTTGCTGCTGCCCACTCGAGAAGCGTCTTTTGGGCCTGCAAGCGTGCGATGAAGGTGTTCAGCCGGCTCATTCTGCCTCTGTTTGCGACAGCTCCTGTCGCGTCTCATCTTGGGGCTCCACCGGCTCAGAGAACGCATATGCCTTGATCGGAGTGTCGTGTCCGCGCATCGGCACCTCGCGAATTGTCGATCCTGGTAAAGTTGCGCGCGAGGCCTGTAGCGCGGCTTCAGAGACGAGCATGTCGGCCAGCAACTCCTTCGTTGCGGCTTCGAGTCTGCTCGCAATGCTGACGGTCTCACCGAGGGCTGTGATCGTATAGCCGCGTTCGGCATCGCCGACGCGCGCGATGACGGCTGGGCCGCAGTGAATGCCGATTCCGATCCGCAAAGGCATTGGCAATGCCGAGCCAAGCTCCGCATCGAGCATGCGCGCAACGCGAAGCATGTCGCGGCCGGCGGCGATGGCATCGCGGCTGCCCATTCCCCGTTGTCCGTCGAGGCCGAAAATGGCCATGGCGCCGTCGCTCAGGTACATGCAGATCCGGCCGCCGTGCGACTCAGTTGCCTGAGTGATCTCTTGAAGGAAGCGGTTGACCAGAAGAACCGTGTCGGCTGGGAGCTGCTTCTTGGTGAGAGTTGTGAAAGCCCGAATGTCGACGAACAGGATCGTGACCTTGCGATCGGCGCCCCATTTGTACTCTTCCTCCTCCCAATCGAGCCCAGCCCCGCGGGTAATCGGCGGCAGCAAAATCTGGACACACAGCGGATGCCGCGGACGGATCTGGCAGGCCAGTCGGACGCTTGCCGGCGCAGAAATCCGCTTCAGCACCTTGCGTTCGACAGGGTTCGGCTCAGGCAATGTTTCGTGGCCGGTGAGCACGAGAACACGGCAGGTCGAACACCGGCCTCGACCACCACAAAGCGACGGGTGAGGAATGCAATTCTCCCGGCTGGCTTCCAGAAGGGTCGAGCCGGGCCGCAGCGCTATCTCTCCGTGGCCCACGAGGCGCACGGGCACGATGCCTCTCATGCGTCGAACGAGGGCGACGCCCAGCATGGTCGCCATCACCAAGACGGCTGATCCGGCAGCCGTGTGTGGGAGAGCTGGGGGGCCCGTATAAAACCGG
>QGVC01000637.1 GCA_003242645.1 Pseudomonadota bacterium | reverse complement strand
ACAAGATCATCGACTTCCTGGCGCAGCTGGAGGATTTCCAGAAGAAGCTTTGGCTCAAGAAGAAGTTTGTCGTCGAGACCAGCTACTGCATCCGGCTGGGTGTGATTCCGGAGGAGTTCTATCCGGAAATCGCCGCCAACGATGCGCAGCGGGAGGAGTGGGTGCGGTTATGTGCGATAGACGAGATCAAAGGAGACTTGGCAACCCCCGAATACAGTTCGCCTCTCACGGTGGATTTCCTCAAGGCAAACCCTGCACTGGCAATTGACACCAGGCATTTTGATGCGCGCTTCACGGCACGCCTGCTCGAGCAGCTTGCGGATGTGGCGTCTCTGACAGACGGAGTACTGATTAACAGCGAAAACTTTCAGGCACTGTCGCTTATTCAGCGCACCTACAAATCCTCTATCAACACGATAACCATTGACCCACCCTACAACCGCCAGGGTGACGGCTTCCCCTACAAGGACAACTACAAGCACGCCTCTTGGCTCACGATGATGAATGACCGCGTGCAATTGGCACGCCAACTTCTGGCCACAAACGGCACCTTGTTCTCGAACATCGACGAGAACGAGCGGGATTCGCTGCAGGCCGTCCTGGACCTCAACTTTGGACGGGAGAACCGAATCGAGGAACTGGTCTGGGCACAGAACACGACGCACAGCCAGTCACCACTGTACTCAACCAACCATGAGTACGTGGAGGTTTATGCCTGTGACCGCGCCTCGGCCGAGCAGACCCCGGACCTATTCCGAGAGCCCAAGCCCGGGTATCGCGAAATGATGGAGCTTATCAATAGGCTCAATCCGGACTATCCGCCTATCAAGACTGTTGAACAGGAAATTCAAAAGCTGTTTCAGCAACACATTGGCGAATACAAGGCGGAACTTCGTGAATTGGGTCTTGAGTTCGATGAAGAAACCAAGAAACAGGATCCATGGCGTGGCATTTATAACTATTGCCATGTCGAGTATCGCGACACACAGGGTCAGCTTGTCCCAGAAAATGAGGCTAGGAGTCGATCCGCGCGGTTGGTAATCTGGCGAGAAGATAATCCGTCGGCGCCTGCCCAAAAACAAGCGCCAAGCACACGGGATCCAGAGGACCCGAATTATCGCTTTTATAAACCATTACACCCAAAGACTGGCAAGCCGTGCGCAATCCCAAAGCGCGGATGGGCATGGCCGTATTCTTGGCACGACAACAGCAGAGACAGCTTCGAATCTCTTGATCGCGAAGGACGAATTTCCTGGGGTGATGACGAGACGAAAATCCCCCAATACAAGCGATTCTTACACGAAGTGGAAACAAACGTTTCCAAGTCATTCTTTCACGACTATACGGACGGAGAAAAACAGATTGCCGCACTTTTTGGGGCGACAGGGCTTTTCCCAACCCCCAAACCTACTACCTTGCCCGCCCGCTTCATATCGCAGACCGCGGGCCGGATTGGGGTAATTCTTGACTTCTTTGCCGGTTCTGGAACCGCTGGCCACGCCACCATCAACCTCAATCGCGAAGATGGTGGACGCCGCAAGTTCATTCTCATCGAACAAGCCGGATACTTCGATACCGTTCTGCTCCCCCGTCTGAAGAAGGTGACGTTCACCCCGGAGTGGCGCGATGGCAAGCCCGCACGTCTTCCCACCACCGAAGAAGCCGAACGCAGCCCGCGGATCATGAAGGTGATCCGCCTCGAGTCCTACGAGGACACGCTCAACAACCTGGAGCTGCGGCGCACCGAGGCGCAGCAGAGCCTGCTCGACAGCCCGCAGGCCAAGGGGCCGGACGGCTTCCGGGAGCAGTACCTGCTGCGCTACATGCTGGACGTGGAAACGCGCGGCAGCCAGTCGCTGCTGAACGTGTCCGCCTTCATGGACCCCACGGCCTACAGGCTGAAGGTCAA